>JAYUSP010000288.1:0-5005 GCA_043755615.1 Betaproteobacteria bacterium | reverse complement strand
CTGGCCGCGCCCGGCGACACCCGCGGCGCGGCGCGCCTGCCGTCAAGCCCGGCCGAGTTGATGCTGCGCATGCTCAACCACATGGTCGACAGTTACCTCGACCTGCGCCGCCTGCTGACGCGCCAACTCGTCGGCTTGCAGCAGCAACTGCTTGACCCGAAGAGCCGCTTCGTGAACTGGCAGGTACTGCTCGATTCGCGCAACTCGCTGCACCTGCTCGAAGACACCTGCGAGGACCAGCGCAGCGCCTTGCAGGAATGGCTCGACGCGCTCGACGAATGGCCCGACGAGCCCGACGCCCAAGCCCGCCGCGAGCGCGAACTGCTGCGTGTGCGGTCGCGCGATGTGCTCGAACATATCGAACGTGTGCTGACGCATGTGCGGCGGCTCGAACATTCGGCCGAAACCGCCGTGCAGATGCATTTTTCGGCGCTCAGCCACCGCACCAACGACATCATGCGCACGCTGACCGTGCTCACCGCGATCTTTCTGCCGCTGAACCTGATCACCGGATTTTTCGGCATGAATTTTGATTCGCTGCCGTTGATCCACTCGGACCGCGGAACCTGGATTGCTATCGGCGCGATGCTCGTGGTCGGAGTCAGCCTGCTCAGCTTCTTCTGGCGCAAGCGTTATCTGGGGACGCGGCAGCGGCCGTGATCCGCTGCGTTGCTGCGTCGCTGCGCGATGTCACTGCCGCTTATTTGTCGCAGTAGGGGTCGTCGATGCCGAGCTCGGCGAGCACCACTGATTCTTGCCGCTCCATGATGCGGGCGTCGGCCGCCCGCTGGTGGTCGAAGCCCTGCGCATGGAGTGCGCCGTGGACGACGAGATGGGCGTAATGGGCCTCGAGATCGATGCGCTGCGCCGCGGCTTCGCTTTCGACGACCGGCGCGCACAGCACCAGATCGGCCACGACCACAGGCGCTCGGGCGTAGTCGAAGGTGAGCACATTGGTGGCGTGGTCCTGAGCGCGGAACTCCAGGTTCAGGCGCCGGCCTTCTTCGGCATCCACAACACGCACCGTGATCTCGGCGGCCGCGGCGCGGTCTAACAGCGCGGCGCGAATCCAGCGCGCGACCTTGGCGCGCTGCAATATCGCGCGATGGCGGCCGTCGGGCTGCTGCAGCGACATCTGCAGCGCGGGCTGCGGCGATGCACGAACTGTCAAGCCCGGCCCCTTCCTGACGGCGGGGTCGCAACGGCATGCGCAGCAGCGCTGGTAGCGGCCGCTACGCCAGCAGCTTCATAGGCCTCGACGATGCGCGCGACGAGCGGATGGCGTACGACATCGGCCGACGTGAAATGCGTGAAGGCCAGGCCCTTGACCTGTTGCAGCACCGCGGCCGCATCGACCAGGCCGCTGGGCACGCCGCCGGGCAGGTCGATCTGGCTGACATCGCCGGTGACGACACAGCGCGAGCCGAAACCGATGCGCGTGAGGAACATCTTCATCTGCTCGCGCGTCGTGTTCTGCGCCTCGTCGAGGATCACAAAAGCGTGGTTCAGCGTGCGCCCGCGCATGAAGGCCAGTGGCGCGATCTCGAGCTGGCCCTTCTCGAAAGCCTTGCTCACCCGCTCATAGCCCATCAGGTCGTAGAGCGCATCGTAGAGCGGGCGCAGGTAGGGGTCGACCTTCTGCGCCAGGTCGCCGGGCAGAAAGCCCAGGCGCTCGCCGGCTTCGACCGCCGGGCGCGTGAGCACGATGCGCTGCACGCTCTGGCGCTCCAGCGCATCGACAGCGCAGGCCACCGCCAGGAAGGTCTTGCCGGTGCCCGCCGGGCCGATGCCAAAGGTGATGTCGCTGCCGAGCATCTGACGCAGGTACTGGATCTGGTTCGGCGTGCGCCCGCCCAGCTCGGTGCGGCGGGTGTGCAGCACGATCGACTCCGCTGGCTCGTCGGCTGCGGCCGGCGCGGCTGATGCGGCTGATGCGGCCGATGCGGCCGATGCGGACTTGGCAGCGTCTTTCGTAGGCGGCCTGCGCACCGTGTTGGCGAGCGTCTCGGCCAGCAGCAGCGACAAGGCCTGCGCGGCGATCGGATGAGCTGCCTTGTCATGCAGGCGATCGAGCAGCGAACGCGCGCGTTCGGCAGCATCACGCGGGCCGTCGATGCTGATCTGCGCGCCGCGCCGAGCCAGCCGCACGCCCAGGCCGGCCTCGATCGCGCGCAAATGTTCGTCCATCGGCCCGCAGACATGGGCCAGGCGCTGGTTGTCGGTAGGGTCGAACTGGTGGTGCAGGATCAAGGTGGCGGTCGCTGCGGTCGGTGCAAAAGCGCCGAAGAGGCGCGAAACAGCACGGTTGTCCGCGCCGGCCCGATTGTCGCCGCGTCACGCCGGCAGCTTGATCCCGCACAATCCGCGCCCGATGTCTGCCGCCGCCTGCCTGCGTTTTGCCTGGAGCCGGGCCGCGCCGTGGCTCGCTGCCGTCTTGTGGCTGATCGTGGTCGCAGCACCAGCCAGGGCTGCGCCGCCGACCGTGTCACCACCGTCGGTGCGCATCGAGTCGGCGTTGAGTGCCGAAGGCGACGGCGACAGTTTTCCGGTCAGCGCCGCGGTGCGTGTGGTCGGCCTGCCCGACGACTGGGCCAGCAGCCGGCCGGCCAGCGCCGGCCCGGTCTGGTACCGCATCAATTTCCTCGCCAACGAGCCCAAAGGGCGCGCCGGGGCCGATCTGCTGGCGGTTTACATCGAACGTGTTTGCACCAACCTCGAGGTTTTTGTCAACGGCCAGTTGGTGCTCAGCGGCGGCCGCATGACGGGCCTGGTGACGCACAACTGCAACCATCCCCAACTCGCCAGCCTGCCCGCGGCGCTGATCAAACCCGGGCTCAATACGCTGGACGTCAAGGTCGTCGGCGTGCCGCTATCGCATGTCGCGTCGCGCCAGCGCTCGGGCGGTATCTCGGCGCTCGAAGTCGGCACCTTCCAGTCGCTGGCGCCGCGCCACAGCCGGCAGACCGCCTTGCAGGTCGGCATCCCGCAAGGGGTCAGCGCGACGCTGATGCTGATGGGCGGCTTCATGTTCGTGATGGGCTGGATGAACCGGCGCGAGAGCCATCTCGCGTATTTCGGCGCGCTGTCGTTTGGCTGGGCGCTGATCGAGTCGCGGCTGTGGTTGCGCGAACTGAAAATCGGCACCGAGGTCGCCGAGTTCCTGCTCGCCGCGATGCTGCCCTTCATCACCCAGGCGGCGGTGCAGTTTCTGCTGCGTTATGCGCGCCTGCGCGAACGCTGGATCGACTTCTGCCTGCCGCTGCAATGTGGCCTGATGCCGGTGACCCTGGTCCTCGGCGGCCCGCCGTTGTTGAATACGATCGCACGCTTCTGGTACGCGCTGTTTGCGATCCAGGTGCTCGTCGCCGGCGCCTGGTACCTCAAGCGCGAGTGGCACAAAAACCGGCGCACCTTCTGGGTCATGTCGGTGATGTTGTTGCTCGTTACAGCGGCGGTGCTGGTCGAGTTCATCGGCCTGCATGCGCCGCTGCCGCCGATGGTGGCGGTGCTGGCGCAGACCACGACGCCGGTCATCTTCATGGTCGTTGGCCTGCGCCTGACGCAGCAGCATGGCCACGCGTTGCAGCAGTCGGAAGAAACCCGCGTCGACCTCGAAGCGCGCATCGCCAAGGCCGGCGAGGAGATCGAGCGCAACTTCAAGCAGATGTCACAACTGCGCGTCGAGCAGGTCACCGAGCGCGAGCGCAAGCGCATCGCCGCCGACCTGCATGACGACCTCGGCGCCAAGCTGCTGACGATCGTGCACACCAGCGAATCCGAACGCATCTCGACGCTGGCGCGCGAGGCGCTGGAAGAGATGCGCCTGTCGGTGCGCGGCCTCACGGGCAAGCCGGTGCGGCTGGACGACGCGCTGGCCGACTGGCGCGCCGAAGTCGTGTCCCGCCTCGGCCAGGCCGGCATCGAAGGCGAGTGGAGCATGCCGAGCGACGACCTGCCGCAGACCCTGTCGTCACGCGCGTTCGTGCAGACGACACGGATCCTGCGCGAGTCGGTGAGCAATGTCATCAAACACAGCAGTGCGTCGTTGTGCTCGGTGCGCTGCAACGTCGCCGACGGTGACTTCCAGCTCGTCGTGCAGGACAACGGCAACGGCATCCCGCTCGAACTGGATGGCCGGCTCGACCGCGGCCACGGCATGTCGAGCATGAAACACCGGGCGAAACAATTGCAGGGCCAATGCCTGGTCGAATCCGGCCCGGGCTTCGGAACCGTGATCCGCCTCACGATACCGCTCGAAGGTGCGATCGAACCGGCCTGAATCGGGCCCGGCAGCGACCGATCGGGCTTAGCATCCGCCCCCGGCTGCCGATATAGGACGTGCCATGAAAAACATTCTCCTTCTCGAAGACCTGCCCGAAATCCGGGCCTGGTTGCGCGCCTTGGTGCTGCGGGTCTTTCCCGACGCTCATATCTCCGAAAGCGCTCGCATCCACGATGCGCTGCAGCTCGCCGCGGCGGTCAAGTTTGACCTGGCGCTGGTCGACCTGGGCCTGCCCGACGGGTCGGGCGTGGATGTCGTCACACGACTGCGGGACCTGCAGTCGGAATGCCTGTCGGTGGTGGTCACGATCCACGACGACGACGACCATCTTTTCCCGGCGCTGCAAGCCGGCGCCTACGGCTACATCCTCAAGGAGCAGCCGCGCGAGCTGATCGCCGAACAACTGCAACGCATCAGCCAGGGCGAGCCACCGCTGTCGCCGTCGATCGCACGCCGCGTCATCGCCTACTTCAACGCCAAGACCAAGCCGCATGCGGTGGCGCCGGCATCGACGATGCCCGCGGTGTCGCTGACCGACCGCGAAACCGAAGTCCTGCTGCGGGTGGCCAAGGGTTACACGCTGCCCGAAATCGGCGTGCAGCTGGGCTTGAGCCGGCACACGATTGCCGACTACGTGAAGCAGATCTACCGCAAGCTCAATGTCAGCTCGCGTGCCGAGGTCGCTCTCGAAGCGCAGCGCATGGGGCTGTTCGGCTGATCTGC
>JAYUSP010000287.1:0-5051 GCA_043755615.1 Betaproteobacteria bacterium | reverse complement strand
CTTGCGCCGTCGCAGATCGTGGTCAACGTCGAATTCGATACCGCCAAGGATGCCTGGTCGGTGGCGGAGGGCAACTACAGCAGCCGCTTCGCCGGCGCCGTGGCCGGCACGGTGCATCTGGCGGCCATGCAGCTGCGCGACAAGCTGACCATGATCGCCGCTGCGCAGCTGGGCTGTGAAACGGCTGCGGTGCGGTTTGCCGACGGCCGAGTCTTCGATGCCGCCCAACCGGAGCGCGGCCAGCCATTCACGCGGCTTGCCGCCGGCCCGCACTGGGCACCCGCACTGTTGCCGGCTGACGCCACATTGGGTTTGCGCGAAACCGCGTTCTGGAGCGCGCCCACCCTCACCGCGCCGGACGCGCAGGACCGCGTCAACACCTCGGCGGCCTATGGCTTCGTGTTCGATATCTGCGCTCTGGAAGTCGACCCCGCCTCGGGTGCGGTACGCGTCGATCGCTACATCACCGCGCACGACGCCGGCACCCTGCTCAACCCGGCCTTGGCCGACGGGCAGATTCGCGGCGCATTCGCGCAAGGATTGGGCGCGGCGCTGTATGAAGAGTTTCGCTATGCCGAGGACGGCGGCTTTCAGTCAGGCAGCCTGGCCGACTACCTGATGCCGACCGCCTGCGAAGTACCGGACCCGCTGATCGTGCATCTCGAAACTCCATCGCCTTTCACCCCGCTCGGCGCCAAGGGCCTGGGCGAGGGCAACAACATGAGTACGCCGGTGGCGATCGCCAATGCGTTTGCCGACGCGTTGCGGCCGCTGATGCGGGCCGGCGCGCAGGTCGACATCCGCCTGCCGCTGACGCCGTCGCGCGTGCTGGCACTGCTGGGCGCGGACGAGCCGCCGGCGCCGGCCAGTGTTGTGCGCGCCGCAGCGGCCAACGCGGCGACCGTCGCTCCGATCGCCGCTGGCGGGCTTTCGCTGCATGCCGAAGGCGTGATCGAGATCGCCGCGCCGCCCGACAAGGTGTTCGCGATCCTGCTTGATCCGGCGGCACTCGCACGGGTGATTCCGGGCTGTCATGCGCTCGAGGCCATCGGCCCCAATCAGTATCGGGCCGATGTGACCGTCGGCGTCGGCCTGGTGCGGGCGCGCTATGCGGCGCGCATCGACCTGTCGGAAATCGATGCACCGCGCAGCCTGCGCCTGGCCGGCAGCGGGCAATCAAGCCTGGGCACGGCCGCCGGCAGCGGCACGGTGCGGCTTGAACCGAGCGGAGCCGGCACACGGCTGGCCTACAACTACCAGGCGCAGGTCGGCGGCAAGGTGGCCGCGGTCGGCAGCCGCATGCTCGAAGGCGCGGCGCGCATCATCGTGGCGCAGCTATTCGAGGCGCTCGGTCGCCAGGCCGTCGGCGCGCCGGCCTTGACGTGGTGGCAGCGGCTGTTGCAGCGCTGGGGTATGCGATGAAGCCGCCGCGTTTAGACTATGTGCGCGCCGATAATCCGGAGACCGCGATCGAGCTCCTTGCCGAACACGGCGAAGCCGCGCGCATCCTGGCCGGCGGCCAGTCATTGATCGCGGTGCTCAACATGCGCCTGGCGCAGCCGCAACTGCTGATCGACATTTCGCGCAGCGGTGTGCTTGGCATTTCCGCCATCGAAAATAAGTTCCTCGCCATCGGCGCTTCCGCCACCCAGGCCAACATAGAGGAGCGGCCCCGCCTGGCCCACGAAGTACCGCTGTTGGCGCAGGCGCTGCCGCATATATCGCACTTCCAGATTCGCAATCGCGGCACCGTCTGTGGCTCGCTCGCCCATGCCGACCCCTCGGCTGAACTGCCTTTGGTGTTGCTGGCACTGGAAGGCCATGTGGTGCTGGCCAGTAGCGAGCGCCAGCGGCGCGTCGCTGCCAGCGATTTTTTCACCGGCATGCTGACGACCGCGCGCGCGCCCGACGAATTGCTGGCAGCGGCGCACTACCCCCTGGCCGAACCTGGCGCGGGCTATGCCTTTGCCGAGTTTTCATGGCGCCATGGCGACTATGCCGCCTGCGCGGTGGCGGTGGTGGCGCGCAAGCACGGTTTGCGCATCGCGGTTGGCGGTGTCGCCGATCGCCCGGTGGCGCGCGACCTGCCGCCGCTCGACGGTTCGGCGCTTGACGACGCGCTCAATGAATTCGCCTGGGCGCTTGATGCGCGCGACGATCCGATGGTGAGCGCCGTGGCGCGGCGCGCCCTGGTGCGCAGCCTCGGCCGGCGCGCGGTGCTTGAGGCTCAAACAAACGCGAGGGCTGCTTGAAACCAAATATCCTGTCACGCGACAGCGTACACACGGTGCAACTCACACTCAATGGCGTGGCGCGCCAGGCGCGCGCCGAACCGCGCATGCTGTTGTCCGACTTCCTGCGCGGTAGCCTCGGCGCCACCGGCACCCATGTCGGCTGCGAGCACGGCGTGTGCGGTGCCTGCACCGTGCACATCGACGGCGTCGCCGCGCGCGCCTGCCTGACCCTCGCGGTGCAGTGCGACGGCCGGCGTATCGATACCGTCGAGAGCCTGGCCGATGCCGACGGCACCTTGTCGGCGCTGCAGGCGGCGTTTCGCCGCCACCACGCGCTGCAATGCGGTTTTTGTACAGCAGGCATCCTGATGTCGTGTGTCGACTGGCTGGGGCGTGTCGCCGAGCCGTCGGAAGCTGACGTGCGCGCCATGCTCTCCGGCCACCTGTGCCGCTGCACCGGCTATACGCCGATCGTAGCCGCCGTGCTCGAGGTGGCAAGAGCGCGGGCGAACAAACCGGCAGCCGGCAATGCTTGATCTGGGCCGCACCTTCCTGCAATGCGTCGAGCGCAATCCCGGCGCGATCGGCTTGGTCGATGGCGAGCTGCGCCTTTCCTATGCGGCATGGGCCGGGCGCATCGGCGGGTTGATACGTGGTTTGGCGACCATGGGGCTCAAGCGCGGCGACCACCTGCTCTCGATTCTGCAAAACCGCCATCAGGCCGCCACGCTGCACTGGGCCTGCCAGTTCATGGGCGTGGTCATCACGCCGCTCAACTGGCGCGCCAAGGCCGACGAGATCGACTACTGCCTGGCCGACAGCGGCGCCCGAGCGCTGGTGGCCGAACCGGTGGCCGCCGATGCAATTGACGCCTCTAAGCTGGCGGCCGGCATCACCCGCATCGCGATCGGCCCGGCTTCGCAGTTCGACGCCTGGCTGGCGAGCCCGGCCGACCCGCTACCGCAGGCCACCGCCGACGATCTGTCTCTGATGCTCTACACCTCGGGCACCACCGGCAAACCCAAGGGCGTGCCGCGACGCCAGCGCGCCGAGCGCATGGCTGCACTCGCGCATGTGGCGCAGAACCGCTATGGCTATGGCGAGCGCACGCTCGGCGTGATGCCGCTGTATCACACCATGGGGGTGCGCTCGCTACTGGCATTGGCGCTGATCGATGGCCGCTTCGTGTGCCAGCCGAAATTCGATGCACCGGCGGCATTGGCCGCGATCGAGGCCGAACAAGTGAGCCACCTGTACCTGGTGCCCACGCTCTATCACGACCTGCTGGCGCAGGCCGAGAAGAGCGGCGCCGACCTGTCGTCGGTGCGCAAGCTCGGCTTCGCCGGCGCGCCCATGCACGACGCGCTGCTGCAAAGGCTAGTCACAGCGTTCAAGCCGGACCTGTTCGTCAACCATTACGGCAGCTCCGAGATCTACACCTTCTCGGTCAACCAGGATGCCCCCGCCAAGCCGGGCTCGGCCGGCCGTGCCGGCATCAACACGCGGCTACGCGTAGTGCCGCTGGACGCCCGTACACCCGGCCTGCGGGCCGCGCCGATGCAGGAGGGCCAGATCATCGCCGACCTGGCCGGCGACGAAGCCTTCGAGGGCTACCACCGCCGTCCGGATGCTGATGAGAAATCGCTCATCGAAGGCTGGTACTTCACCGGCGACACCGGCTACTTCGACCAGGATGGCGACCTGTATGTCACCGGGCGCGTTGACGACATGATCATCAGCGGCGGCGAGAACATTTCGCCGGTGGATATCGAATCGGTGCTGTCGCTGCATCCGGCGGTCGATGAGGTTGCGGTGGCAGGTCTTGCGGATCAACGCTGGGGCCAGCGTGTGGTGGCCTTCGTCAAGCGTCGCGGCGAGGTCACGGGCGTTGCGCTCGACGCCCATTGCCGCGCCTCGGACCTGCAGAACTTCAAGCGGCCGTGCGAGTATGTGTTTGTACAGGCGATTCCAAAATCGCCGGTCGGCAAGATCCTGCGCCGCATGCTGGTGGCCGGTGAATACGAGCGCGAAGCTGCGCCATGATGCACGCCCATGCCACGCCTGACAATCTTCAATCCCACTAACCCAAGGAAATCGCATGAACCTGAACGACCTGTCCCACCCCGCCAATACCCTGCCGCGCGAATTCGACGGCTTTCGCCTCGAGATCGACGCCGCACGCGAGCGCGCCGACATCATCCTCGACCGCCCGCCCTTGAACGTGATCAGCATGCCGGCGCGTGACCAGTTGCGCATCGTGTTCGAAGCGCTCGACTTGGACGATCGCGTGCGGGTGATCGTGCTGCGAGGGCAGGGCGAACACTTCTCCAGCGGCGGCGACATCAAGGGTTTTCTCGAAGCCACCCCCGAGCATGTGTCGAAGCTGGCCTGGAACATGGGCACGCCGGCACGCATCGGCAAGCCGGTGATCGCGGCGGCGCGCGGTTACTGCTTCGGCGTGGGCTTCGAAGTCTCGCTGGCCTGCGACTTTCGCCTGGTGACCGACACCACGCTATACGCCCTGCCCGAACAGAAGCTGGGCCAGATTCCCGGCTCCGGCGGCTCGGCGCGCCTGCAGAAAATGATCGGCATCACCCGCACCAAGGACATCGTGATGCGCTCGCGGCGCATCCCCGGCCCCCAGGCGCACCAGTGGGGTGTCGCCACCGACTGCGTGCCCGACGCCGAACTCGACAGTGCCACCGATGCATTGGTCGATGAACTGCGCAGCTTCTCGCAGCTAGCCCAGCGCACGGCCAAGAAGCTCCTAAACGACACCGAGGATTCACCGCTGTCGATCGCCATCGAGCTCGAAGG
>JAYUSP010000286.1:0-5058 GCA_043755615.1 Betaproteobacteria bacterium | reverse complement strand
ACGCCAAAACACCCCTGCTCGTCGTTGCAAATGCTCGCCATAGCCCGAGCTATGGCTGCGCATTGCGCCTCGATCAGGTGCGTTTTGGCGCGCTGCTCGGGCACGCCCGTAAAACTCTAACGCTCTGAGCATCTCGGGCGCGTGAGGCGCTGGTCGTCGCCCGAAGCGGCGGCGCAAGAGCAGCGCCAGGCCGCCGCCGGCCAGCAGCCAGGCGGTGGTGGGTTCGGGCACGCCGGCGATCGGACGCCACAACCAGACGCCGTATTCGGGCTGCACGTCGTTGGTCACATGCACGCGGCCGACCGAAAAGTCGCCGTCCAGCTTTTCAGGAGTGCGGTACCAAGCCACGGCGCCAAGAATGGCTTTGCCGTTGCGCGACCGCGATGCTGTCCAGCCGATGACCGATTCGCCGCAGTCGTAGTTGAGGCAAAAAGACGAGGTCGGCGCAAACGCGTTGCTCAAAAAGTGGTCGGCGAGCCCGAAATACGCCACGCCGGCCCCGATGCCGGGGTGATCGATCGACAGCTTGCCTCGGTTGGGGCGCTTGGGGTCCTCGGGCAGCACGCGGTTGAACAGGTCCATCACCTGTTGCTGGGTGGCCCAGGTCCAGCCCTTGAAGTCGACATCGCCGACACGGCCGTTGCAGGGCGCAACCCCGCCGAGGGGGCATACCGCTGCGACTTGGCTCCAGCTCAGCACCTGGCTTTCGGTGAGCTGGCGCCAGGACTTGCCGGCGCCGTCGTCGTACGCTGCTGCGACGCTCATCATCGAGGCGGCGGCGGCGAGCACGATCGAGTCGCGCATGCGATCTGGATTCATCTTCGGGAATCTCCAGCAAGGAACCAAAAAGTCGACCCGTCGTGTTGTGAGACCAAGTCCGGCAGCCGGATGCTACGGACAGCTCGCACCGGCGTATGCCTCGGGTTTGTATTCTTGCGCGACTGTAGCTGGCGCGCCAGTTATATCGGCGGCGTGTCGGCGGCGTGAGTGTCGGCGGCGCATGTCGGCGGCGCACAATTGCTGCCTGCCTGCCTGCCTGCCTGCGTGCCTGCCTTTGACCCGCTGCGCCTGGCGCCCCACTTCACGCTGCGGCACCCGCCATGCACATCGAAACAATTCACCTCGTCGGCACCACGCCTGGCACCCAGCGTCACCTTTGCATCCACCACTTCGGCACACCCGGCCGGGGCCCGAAGGCCACGATCCAGGCCGCCCTGCATGCCGACGAAGTGCCGGCGATCCTGGTCGCCCATGCGCTGCGCGAGCGGCTGCTGGTGCTCGAAGCCACAGGCCAATTGATCGGCGAGGTGCAGCTGCTGCCGTTGGCCAACCCGATCGGCCTGGCGCAAGAGGTGCTGGGCCAACACCACGGCCGCTTCGACCTGCGCGACGGCATCAACTTCAACCGTGGCTTCGCTGATCTCACCGACACCGTGGCGGCTGCCGTGCAGGGCCGGCTCGGCCCTGACGCCAGCGCCAATGTGCAGACGATTCGCGCCGCGCTGCGTGACGCCGCAGCCACGCTGCCGGCCGGCAACGCGGTGCAGGATCTCAAGCGCCGGTTGCTGCAAATGGCCATCGACAGCGACATCGTGCTCGACCTGCACTGCGATGGCGAGGCCGTGCTGCACCTCTATGCGATGACGACGCAGCGATCGTGGGCCACCGAACTCGGCACCCTGCTCGGCGCGCGCGCGATTCTTCTCGCCGACGAGTCGGGTGATTCGCCCTTCGACGAAGCCTGCAGCCGGCCCTGGCTGCTGCTGCAGCAGCGTTTCGCCAGGCACCCGGTCCCGTCGGCCTGCTTCAGCACCACCGTCGAGCTGCGTGGCGAAGCCGATACCAGCCACGAGCTCGCCGGCCTGGACGCTGACGCCATCGTCGAGTTCCTGCGTCGGCGCGGAATCGTCGCCGGGCTGCCGGCGGCGCTGCCGGCAGCACTTTGCGAGGCCACGCCACTGGCCTGCTCAGAGCCGATCACCTCACCCGCCGGGCGCGTCGTGGTCTACCGCGTGCAAACTGGCCAGGTGGTGCAGGCCGGTGACGTGATCGCTGACCTGGTTTGTCCTGAGACGGGCGCCGTGGAATCGCTGCACGCGGCGTCGGCCGGCGTCGTCTACGCGCGCATTGCGTCCCGCTGGGCCACCGCCGGCAAGCGCCTGGCCAAGATCGCCGGCAATACAAACCCGCGCAGCGGCAAGCTGTTGAGTCCATGAAACAGCGTGCGTCAACCCCCGCCGCCGTTTTGAGTACCAGCGGGGTGCCGCCGTGACGAGCCATGCCCCAAGGTTTGCGGTCGATCCAGGCGCGCGACGTCAGCGACCACCGGGTCGTTGCACCAAGCGCATCTGGAAGAACAGCGCGACCCGCCGCGAGGTGCTGGTGAACCCGCGCAGCCAGCGGCTGCGCGGGTTCCTGGCGACCTCGTTGAAGTGAGGCTCAGGCCCGGCGCTTGCGGCCCAAGGCCAGCAGCCCGAGACCCAGCGCCATCAGCCCGTAGGTCGACGGCTCGGGCACGGCGGTGACCCGCGCGCCAGAGTAGTCCGGCGAGACCACATTGCCGGTCGGGTCAGACCAGACAAAAAATGCCGATGCGCCGGGCGTGACCGCCGAGGCGCCGGCACCGATCACCGTGAAGGCCAGCGTGGCGATGTTGAAGTTGCCGCTGCGCGGGTTGGCGAAGGTGTTGAAGCTGGCGTCGGTCAAGCTGCCGAGCAGGTTGTCGATGGTGCCGCCGCTGGGCACGAACTCCCAGCTCGGGTCGATCGTCACGCCATCCAGGCGCAGCATCGCGGAGTCGAAGTTGAGGTTGAAACCACCACCGACGATGGTTTGCGCAAAGCTCTGGCCGACGACTTGCAGGTTCAGCGCGGCGCCAATGCCGAGCCCCGGGTTGGCCGCCGGGCTCAAGGCCAGCGTGCCGGCCGATGCGGTCAACGCGGCCGACAGCAGGCCGGCCGCGATGGCGATTTGATGCTTGGTTTTCATTTCGATTTCCTTTGATCGTGTGTGGACGAGAGTGGATGTGAAAGGGATGGTCGAGTCTTCATGCGCTGCGTTCATTCACCACGCAGATGCCAGGCCGACGGGCCCGGGCGGCTTGCAAACAGCTGCCGGAACAGGGCCAGGTCGATCGCGTTGACGATGCCGTCGCCGTTGATGTCCGACGCGACGTTGCCGCGCTGGCCAAAAGCGGCGCGGAACAGCGCCAGGTCGATGCTGTTGACGATGCCGTCGTTGTTGAGGTCGCCGTCACAGGCATTGCCATAACCGTCGCCGTCGCTGTCGAGCTGGTTGGCGTTCTTGACGTTGGTGCAGTTGTCACGGCTGTCGGGCACGCCGTCACCGTCGGCGTCGGTTTCGTCGCGTGCGGCCTGCACGCTCTTGCCGTCGGGGGTGGCCACGCGTACCAGGAAGTTGCCCCTGAAGCCACCAAGGTCGACCGCACCGGCGCCGTTGTCGTCGAGCAGCGTGCGGCCGATGACGCGGCCGCTGAGCGGGTCGATGACCACCGCGGTCAGCAACTCGGGCAGCGGGCATGAGCGGCACGGCGGCTCGATCGGCACCTTGAACACGGCGCGCTCTTGCAGCACCTGGACCACCAGATTACCGAAGGTCCATGGCGGGCTGACCCTCAACTTCAGCGTCGGGTCGCCGAGCAGGTTGTACAGGTTCAACTGCTGGCGCAGGTTGACCAGCCCCGGGCGCACACCACCGACGTCAAAGGGGTGCAGGTTCGGGGTCACCCCGGAATCGACAGCAGCAATGAAGGACTTGGCCTGGTTCAGCATGTCGCCCAGGCGCAGCGTCGGCGTCGCCGGGCCGAAGCCGGGGATCATGCTCGGGAAGATCGCATCGAACAGGCCCAGCGTGAGGTGGTTGTTGTCCACCGTGCTGCTCGAACGTGTATCGCCGATGACTGCCAGCGCACCGTCGGATTTGCGCAGGAAGGCCTCGGCCCAGTACACCGAGCCGGGGTTCGGGCCGTAGCCGCCGCCGACGATGTTGGCGGCGAGGTCGACGGTTTCGTTGTCGAAGATGCCGCTGGCGCAGTTGATGCTGAAGACCACCGGGAACTGGTTGTTGGTCACCGAGATGCCGGCCAGGTTGCCGATGCCGAATGCCGGGTCACCCCAGCCGTCCCACCAGCCGTGGTCGCGGTGGTAGAGCAGCGAGGTGCCGTTGTTGACCGCGTTGACGATATTGGCGCTGCTGCCGTTCCAGGGGAAACCGGGCTTGCGCAGGGCCAGCGGAATGGCCGCGCCACCCCTCCAGAACTGCGGGTTCGACGCGCCGCTGGCGGTGTAGATTCGTTGCGGCGAGTAACCCAGCCCGAGCGCATGGTTGCGCACGATCTCGGTGGTCTCGGCAAACCAGCGCTGGTCGGTATTGCCGCTGCCCTGGAAGTACGACGCAAAGGTCAGCCGGCTGTAGAAGTCCGAGCCGACGATTGCATTTGGCGGCGGGCTGGTCTCGAAGGCCATGACCTTGGAGACGATGGTGTTCGCCTGCGCCAGCGTATCGACCGGCAGGCGGCCGATGCCAAACGGCGGGATCGTCGTTGCGGTCGCGCCGGGCTGGAACTGGCCGTACCAGATATCGCTGGCATTGCGCGCCGAGTCCCAGCTGTTGATCTGATCGTAATGCGTCGGCACGTACTCGGCATCACCGACAAAGAGCACCCACTTCGGACGCACAGAATGGGTGTTGTAGTAGTTCGCGATCCAGTTGCGAATCTGCGCGTTGGTGGCCGTCGCGCTGATGACACCAAAACTCGCCGCGATGTCCTGCGTCGTGATCACGCGTGTCGAGATGCCCTGGGCGACCTTGTGCGTGCGCAAGGTATTCGCAGCATTGACAAAGTTCGGGTGCGTGACGATCAGGAAGCGCGCGCCGAACAAAAGCGGGTTGATGGTGATATTGATCGGCGCGCAGACCAGGCGCTCGGCAAAGACCTTGTTCAGCGCGTACTGCAGGCCAGCGATTGGCATGCCCTCGACGACGCGGTCGATCGCATCGTGAAACTCGGCCAGCTTCGGCTCGGCCAGCCGGTCGGTG
>JAYUSP010000285.1:0-5073 GCA_043755615.1 Betaproteobacteria bacterium | reverse complement strand
GCCCTTCGATCACGGCGGCGGTGGCTGGCTTGTATTCGGTGATCGCCAAGCGCGGCCACAACGTGCTCGGCGCGTTGGCAAAAAAGTGGTGCAAGACCGGCGGCTCATAACCTTCGATGTCGATCTTCAACGCGTCGATCTGCGTGATGCCGCGCGATTGCAGCACGTGGACCAGCGTATCGAGCTCCACCGGCAGCACCACGCGCTGCGCCCCGACCGCCGCGGCTTCTTCGACGGCCAAGGTATTTTCGCCGCGCTGCGCCGGGTTGACGAGCAGTTCGCCAACCCCCGGGTGGTCGCTCAGCGCGAGCGCGCAGACATCGATCCGGTCGATCGCGTTCGCGCGCACATTGAAGCGCAGCCGGCGCAGCATCTCGGGGTCGGGCTCGATGGCGATGACCCGTCCGCGGCCCTGCATGCAGTGGTTGGCCCAGAACGAGTAGATGCCCACATTCGCGCCGATATCGACAAACGTGCCGGCAGGCCCGAGTTGACTGGCCAGCAGCGCGCGCTCTTCGGGGTCAAAAAACTGCGGCGTGAACAGGATGTCGGCTTCGGTGATATTGCCGCGTGGCAGCAGACGCAACTTGACACCCCAGACGGTCACGTCCAGCGCATGGTGGACGCCGTATTTGATCGGCTTGCGCAGTGCAAACACCAGCCGGCGCAAGCCCCGCGGCAACGCGCCGGTCGCCCACAGCAGCACCCGCTGCCAGGCCTTGGGGGTGTAAAAGCCCCACGGGCTGTCGGCATCGAAGACCGGCAGGTTGTCGGTCCGGGAACGGGCTCGAGACGGGGTTCGGGACATCGCTTCATGCACTCCAGGCAGCGCGCAGCCAGTCGACATTGCCGATGCGGCGGTACCACTTGTGGCCGCCGCCCTCGAGCACGTCGGACATCTTCGGTGTGCCGGCAAAAACCACGATGCGCGCACCGGCGGGCACTGCCGGGTCGGCCAGGAAACTCTTCACGTTGCGCGGCACGCAGTGATTCTTGAAACTCACGCACCACTCGCTGGGCCAGTACTGGAGCAGGCCGCGCTGGTCGAGCCAGGCGCTGACATATTCCTGTTCGATCTCGAATCGGGTGGTCACGCCAACCGGGTCGGCGAGGTAGTCTTCAACGATGCCGGCGTGCGCACCGATCTCGAAGCGGAACACCGAGGTGTTGCCCACGCTATGCAAAAAGCGGTCGCGCGCCGGGTTCAGTTTGCGCAACGGCTTGCTGCGAAAGAGCTCATCGTCGCGGATCACAAAAAACGCACCCGGCGTGTCGAAAAAAACATCGATCGAATCGACGATGACGAGGTCGAGATCGAGAAACAGCGTCGGCCCGCTGAGCCCGCCTAGCCCGGCCTTGAACACCGCCACCTTGCGCCAGCGCAGGTCGAGGTTGCCCTGGGGCACGCCGAACTCGGGCAGGGCTTGAGCCTCGACGTGCGCGTCCAGGCCCGCGGAGTCGTCGGTGAAACAGACAAAGCGGTGCGGCCGCTTGAGGTGCCGCGCGACACCTGCAGCCAGGTGGTTCACGTACTCGGGGCCATACAGCGTGCCCCACTTCATGCAGATGATATTGACCGTTGCAGCGCTCATCGCGCTTGAGCTTACCTCAGCAAATGCGCGCCACTCCCTCCAACGAGGGCCCCCTTCGGACCCGCCCTACAGCGGGTTTCGCAGCGCGGCCGTGGTTCGCAGAATTCAAGCCGGCCGATCGATGACGAAGGCCGTTCTGCAACCCTCACTCAACGTCTGGAGACTGACCATGATCCGATTCATCACTGCTCTGCTGTTCGCCATCTTTGCGCTTGCCGCGCAGGCCGGCGTCGACGTCAACAAGGCCAGCCAGGCCGAACTCGAAACCATCAAAGGCATCGGCCCCGGGTTGTCGGCCAAGATCCTGGACGCGCGCAAGGTCGGCGCATTCAAGGACTGGGCCGATATGGTCGGGCGTGTTGGCGGTGTCGGCCCCGGCAACGCGCAGAAGTTTTCGCAGGCCGGGTTGACGGTCGCGGGCGCCGCCTACGTGCCCACGCCCGCGACCACCACCGACAAGTCAGCCAAAGCGGCCAAGGCCGACGCGGGCAAAGACGGCAAAGGCGAAAAGCCCAAAGCCGTCAAACCAGCGCCGGCTCGGTTGCCGGCCTGACGCCATCGGCCGGCAGTGCCGCGGGCGACGCGTCGCGCCAGCCGAAGAAGCCGCACACCTCGCCGCGCCGCGCGAGCGTGTCGGCTTCACCCAGCGCCATCAACTCGCGGGTGTAAGGCGCTTCAAAGAGCAGATAACTCGCCAGCGCCGCACCGCGCGCCTGCGCCCCCTGCCCGCTGACGCCGACACTGCGCAGCAACGCACGCACCGGCGCCGGCAGGCTCGCCTGGTGCCGCGCTGCGATTTCGTCGATGCGCTGGCTCGGCGCGATCACCAGCGACTCGATCGGCTGCAGCGGTGTATCTCCCAGCGCGCTTTCGGGCAACAGTGCCAGCGTGCGGTTGATGCGCTGCATGCGCTCGACATCCACCGCCAGCGCATCGAGAAAGATGCTCGACATCGCGTGGCCGGCAATCTGCGCCAGGCTCGGATAGCCGGTATGCGTGGCCTGCCGGCCGGGCGGCTCGTGCAGGCGGCCGGCGCCGATGATCAGCACCCGGCGCGCGCCGAGATGGATCGCCGGCGAGATGGGCGCGGTCTGGCGCATCGAGCCGTCACCAAACCATTCACCCTGCCGGTGGCGGTCGATCTCGACAGCGGGGAAGACAAACGGGATCGCCGCCGACGCCATCAGGTGTTGGTGGCCGATCTCGGCCGGCACCGCGACGCGCATGGAACGGTTCCACGACGCCATTGGGGTGGCCGATTGATAGAACGTCACATGCTCGCCGCTGGTGTAGCTCGATGCCGAGATCGCCCAGGCATGCAGGTGCCGAAAGCGCAGCATCACACGCAGCCGGCGCAGCGGCACGGTCTGCGCCAGCAGGCCGGCCAGCGGCTCGTTGTCGAGCAGCGAGCGTGGCCGCGCGCGGCGCCAGCGCGCCAGCGCCCAGCCGGCCGACAACATCGTCAACCACGTGGCGCCGCTGCGCACGACGCCGATCGAATCGGCGCGGTAGACCTGCGCGGCGTGGAAGTTGCGCCAGATCTCGGCCAGGCCTTCGACCGCGGCGCCGTAGTCGTCGGCATGGCAGGCCAGCGCCGCGGCATTGATCGCCCCTGCCGACGTGCCGCAGATCACGCCGAAGGGGTTGCCCTGTTTGGCAGCACCGGCTCGCTCGCGCAGTTGTGCGATCGCAAGCAGCACACCGACTTGGTAAGCCGCACGCGCACCACCGCCGCTCAGGACGAGGCCGGTCAGCGGAGTGGCAAACATGGTCGCCCGATTGGGCGCCCGGCAGGCCGACAGCGAGGCGCGGAAATGAACCGCAAGGCGAGTGCAGTTCGCCGGCCGGCGCGCTGCGTCGGCCCGTGCGCCAGCCCTCGATGCGGCCGGCGCCGCGCTTCAATCGCTTTCGATGACCAGCGCGGCGATCGCGGCACCGACGAGCAGGTCGTCGGCGGCGCCAAAGCTGTGCTGGCGCAGACAGCCTTTGCGGTCGATCAGGACCAGGCTGGGCGTGCCTTGCATTTCGTAAGCGCGCATCGTGGCCGGAATCGGATCGAGCGGGTCGCCACCCGGCGCATCCACGCCGACCGGAAAGCTGATTCGATATTCATGCAAAAACGCCTGCAATGACACCGGCATCATCGCCGCGTGGTGTTCAAACACCGTGTGCAGGCCGATGACAGCGACATCGCGTTGCGCAAAATTTGCGTGTATGCGTTGCGCCTGCGGCAGCCCATGGCGAACGCAGGCAGGGCAGAGCATCTGGAAAGCGTGCATCACCACGACCCTGCCACGCAGGTCGGCAAGCTGCACGGCGCGCTCGCTGTTGAACCACTCGCGGGTCGACCAGGCCGGCGCTGGCTGGCCGGCCGTTGCGATGCCGAACCGGGTGTGTTTCATCGCGGCAGGGTGGCTGTCGGCGGGCATGGGATGGCTCGTGAGTGCGGCAGAAAATGGCATTGCCTTGGAGCGCAGTGTCGCACTCGTCAGCGGATGCTGCCGGGCGTCCGTCAGAAAGCCTGCCGTCGTCACATTCAACTGCGCCGGCAAGCACCTCACTCTGTTCACCGCCGACGGACCGGGACCCATGTCAGCGCCGCGGTCGCCAACTGCACGCGGGCGTTTTTGGTGCCAAGGGCGCGGCGAGATCGAAGGCGGCGATCGTGGTCTGACTGTCCGCCCGGGCGCAAACATCGGCAACGTCGGGCGCAGCGCCCGCCCGCCTCTGTAGCGAGAGCACCGACGCCCGCGCCGCGGTCAGAGCGTGAGAGTTTTTCGTGCGTGACCGAGCAGCGCGCCAAACGGCGCCCGATCTAGGCGCAAAGCACAGCCATAGCTCGGGCACAGGCTAAGCATTTGCAACGACGAGCGGGCGCGTTTTGGCGTGATGAGCGGTCATGTTCGAAGGACTTTCAGCCTCTCAGTACTGAGGCACGGCCGGGTCGATCTGCGTCGACCAGGCGTGCAAGCCGCCGGCGAGGTTATAGACGCGGGGGTGGCCGCGACGCTGCAGGAATGCGACGACCTGCGCGCTGCGCACCCCGTGGTGACAGATGCAGACGACAGGCTGCGACGTGTCCAGCGCGTCCAGCTCAACCAGCCGCTGCGCGATGTCGTTCATCGGCATGTGCAGCGTGGCCACTGCGGGCAGTTCGATGCGCGCCAGCTGCACTTCCCAGGGCTCGCGCACGTCCAGCAGCAGGGTGCGCGGCTCAACGGCGGTGAAGGCCTTCAGCTGGTCGACGCTCAGCGACTGCATGCGGATGAAAATGAAAAGCTCAGAAAGCTCAGAAATGGAAAGCTCAGAAATGAACGCTCAGAACTGAAAGCGTGAAGGCTCGTCAAAGCCTTCAAGCCGCGGTGCCACGGTGTCGAAGAGGTCGGCCTGCGACCAGGCGGCTTCACCGGCACGGGTGTACAAGCGCGCCCGCATGATCGGCAGTTCACCCACCACGGCGGCCAGGCGGCCGCCGGGTTTG
>JAYUSP010000284.1:0-5078 GCA_043755615.1 Betaproteobacteria bacterium | reverse complement strand
GCCTCTTTGCCCCGGCCCTCGGGCTCGACCGCGCGCCGCAGGACGCCCCCCGCCGACCATGACGACCAACGACGTGCCTGTGACTGCAAGCGCCCTGCCCTCGTCGACGCTGGCGCCGGTCGCGGTGCCCGATGACGCCGGCGCGAAGGCGGCCGCAACCGGTGCCGCCCTCGCGCAGCCGCTCGAAGCCTGCCTGTTGCAGCTCTTGCAGCAGCATGGCCGCGCGATGTCGCTGGCCGCTTTGCGGGCGACGGTGGCGCACCCGGATGTCTGGACCTTGCGCGAGTTCATCGACGCTGCCGAGAGCCTGGGCTTCAGCGCTGCAAAGTCCAAAGCGGTCGGCGGCCTGCGCCCGGTGCGCGACGAGTCGATCCTGCTGCTGGCGGATGGCGGCGCGCCGATGTTGTGGTTCGACGAGTTGGCCGACGGCAGTTGCCAGGTTTGGCAGCCCAGCGGCGCGGGCGTGCAGACCCTGCCACGGTCAGCGCTGGATGCCAGCACCGAAGTGGTCTGCCTGCGCGCACCGGCGCGTGTGTCTGCCGACGATGCCGGCACCGCCCGCGGCCGCCACGGCCACTGGTTCTGGGGCCCGATCTTCGCCGGCCGCTCGCTGTTCTGGCGTACCGCGGTCGCCGCCAGCCTGACCAACATCTTTGCGCTCGCATCGTCGGCGTTTTCGATGATCGTCTACGACCGCGTGATCCCGAACAACGCGCAGGCCACATTGATGGCGCTGCTCGCCGGGGTCGGCATCGTGCTCCTGTTCGACTTCGTGATCCGCATGCTGCGCGGCTACTTTCTCGACGTTGCCGGCGCGCGTGCCGATATGGAAATTGCCGATGCCGTCTTCGACCATGTGCTCGACCTCGACCTGCGCACCCGCCGCGGCGCGCCGGGCATGTTGGCCAGCGTGCTGCGCGAGTACGAAACGCTGCGCGACTTCTTCACCTCAAGCACATTGACGACGGTCATCGACATCCCGTTTTCGCTGCTCTTCATCGGCGTGCTCTTCTGGATCGGCGGGCCGATGGCCTGGGTGCCGGTGGTCGCGATCCCGCTGATGCTGGCGGTGGCCATCGCGCTACAGCCGCATATGAAACGCCAGTCTCAACTGAGCCAGGAAGACGGCCAGATGAAGCAGGCCGTGCTCGTCGAAACCCTGAGCGGCCTGGAGACGATCAAGTCGCTCGGCGCCGGTGCGGTGATGCGCCGGCGCTGGCAGGATGCAGTCGCGCACCAGGCGCGGATCGGCCTGGACTCGCGCCAGATGGCGCAGTTTGCCGGCACCTGGGCCAACTTCGTCTACATGGCCTCGCAGATCGCGGTGGTCACGATCGGTGTTTATCTCGCGGTGGACGGCAGCATCGGCACCGGCGCGATCGTTGCCGCGTCGATCCTCTGCGGCCGCGCGGTGCAGCCTTTTGCGCAGATTACGCAGTTGCTGATGCGCCTGCACCAGTCGCTGGCCAGCCTGCGTGCTTTGCAAAAAGTCATGGCCCTGCCGCGCGAACATCCGCCCGGCCAGGTGCGCATGGCGCATGACCGCCTGAGTGGGTCGATCGAGTTGCGCGAGGTCAGCTTCCGCTACCCCGATCAATCGGCGCCGGTGCTCGACAAGGTCTCGATCCAGATCAACGCCGGTGACAAGGTCGCCGTCATCGGGCGGGTCGGCTCGGGCAAGAGCACGCTGGTCAAACTCATCCTCGGCCTGTACCCGCCGCAGGACGGCGCCCTCTTTGTCGGCGGACACGACCTGCGCCAGCTCGACCCGGCCGACCTGCGGCGCAATATCGGCTCGGTCTTGCAGGATGTCTGGCTGACCACCGGCACGCTGCGCCAGAACATCGCGCTCGGCGCCGACGCGCCTGGCGACGACGAGATCCTGCGCGTGGCGCAGATCGCCGGCGTGCACGAGTTTGCCGCCGCGGGCGCGAAGGGTTACCAGACGCCGATCAGCGAACATGGCGAAGGCCTGTCCGGCGGCCAGCGCCAGCAGGTCGGCATCGCGCGTGCGATGGTCGGCGCGCCACCGATCTTCTTGTTTGACGAGCCGACGAGCGCGATGGACCCGACCGCCGAACGCCTGCTTTTGCAGCGCCTTAAAGAGGCGACCCAGGGCGCGACGGTCGTGCTCATCACGCACAAACCGTCGATGCTCGAACTCGTCGACAAGGTGATCCTGCTCGACAAGGGCAAGGTCCTGGCGCAAGGCCCGAAGGCCGCAGTGTTGAAGATGGCGGCCGGCCAGGCCGGGCCGATCGCGGGCGGCAGCGGGGCAGCAACATGAGCAGCAACAGCAGCAGCGGCAGCAATGCCCAAAGGCGCAACGCCGCCGCATCGCAGGGCAGCCGGCTGCTGATCTCCGAAGCCTCGCGCATCGCCGATATCAGCCGTGCCGCGAACTGGCTGCTGATCGTCATCGCCGCGGCGTTTGGTTCGTTGGCAGTCTGGGCCGCCGTCGCCAAGGTCGACACCGTCGCACAGGCCACCGGCAAGGTCATCCCTTCGGCGCGGGTGCAGGTGGTGCAGAGCCTCGAAGGCGGCGTCGTCACCGCCATCCACGTCCGCGCCGGCCAGCGGGTTGACGCGGGCGCGGCGCTCATCGACCTGAGCCCGCTGGCCGCCGAAGGCGACCTGCGCTCACGTCGCCAGCAGGCGCTGGCACTCGACGCCCGCGTCGCGCGTCTGCGCGCCGAAGCCGATGGTGGCGATCCGGTCTTCGCGGCCGCCTTGAGCCGCGATGGCGCCGAGTTTGTGCGTGTCGAGCGCAGCGCTTTCAGCAGCCGGCGCACCGAGCAGGCGTCGCAGGCCGCGATGCTGAGCGCGCAGACGGCGCAAAAGACGCAGGAGCTTGAAGAAGCGCGGGTGCTGCTGCGCACATCACAACAAACCTTGGCAGCGGCGCGCAGCGAACGCGAGATCGTCGAAAAACTCGTCGCACAGGGCCTCGAGCCCAAGCTCGAACTGATCCGACTTGACCGCACGATCGGCGAAGCCGACGGCCGCGCGCAAGGCGCCAAGGTCGCGATCGAGCGGCTGACCCAGGGCATCGTCGAAGCGCGGGCGCGGCGCGATGCGCAAGCCCAGTTTTTCCGCGCTGGGGCGCGCGACGAACTCAACCGCGTCATCGGCGAGCTGCGCGCGCTCGAACAGGGTTTGCCGGCGCTGGCCGACCGCTTCGAGCGCACCGCGCTAAAAGCTCCCGTCGCCGGCATCGTCAACCGCGTGCTGGTGACCACCGTCGGCGGTGTCGCAAGGCCGGGCGATCCGCTGCTCGAACTCGTACCCGGCGACGACCAGTTGGTCGTCGAAGCGCTGGTCTCGCCGCGTGATATCGGCTTCGTCAGCGTCGGCCAGAAAGCGCGTGTGCGCGTGACGGCCTTCGACTATTCGATCTACGGCGCGATGGAAGGCGAGGTGGTGCAGGTCGGCGCCGACGCGCTGACCAACGAACGTGGCGAGGCCTTCTACATCGTGCGGGTGCAGACCGCGCTGGCGGCGATCACCAACCACGGCAAGCGCTTGCCGATCATCCCCGGCATGCAGGCCCAGGTCGATATCGTCACCGGCTCGAAGACCGTCGCCAACTACCTGCTCAAGCCGCTGATCTCGGTGCGCGAGGGCGCGTTTGGCGAGCGCTGACCGGCGGCGTGCCGCTGCCGTATCGAGCCGCGGCGGCGCCTGCCAACACCGGCCACCCCAAGCCCGGCTGCGAGCACAACGACAGCTTGGAGCCCCAAGCGTCAGCCGATCATCATCAGGCTCGCATTGCCACCCGCGGCTGCGGTGTTGATGCTCAACGAACGCTCGGTGACCAGGCGCTCAAGCGGCACGCGCGTCTCGCCTGGCGCCAGGCCGGTGAGGCCGACGATCGCCCCGGGCCGCGCCGCCAGGGCCTGCGCGGTGCGCAGCCAACTCGCCGGGCTGCCGTGGTGCAGGACGGCGTCGAAGGCCACTGCGCGCAGCGTCCAGTCCTGGGCCAGGCTCACCTGCTCACGCGCGGCCGCAGGCAATCGTTCATACAGCGCTTGCGCGGTTGCCGGCCAGACGGCATGGCTGCCGACAGCCAGCACCGCGGCGAGTTGCACCAGCCGGTCGGCATCGCTTGCGGCATCGCTTGCGGCATCGCTTGCGGCATCACTTGCGGCATCACTTTCGACATCATTGCCAGCGTGCTCGTCGACCAGGCACAACACCGCTTCGCGCGGACGCACCGCATAGAGGTTGGCCTCGCCGGTGGGGCCGGGCAAGCCGACCCAGGGGCCGACGGGCGATTCGGCCGCGGCCTGGTCACATTGCGCCGCGAGCAGGCCCAGGCCTTTGGTCTGCGCCCAGACGCGCAGCGCCACCAGGGCGGCGCCGGATGGCGTGCCGTCCTCGCCCAAGCCCGTGCCGGTGCCCAGGCCGCGCACCGGCACAGCCGCTGCGATGCCGTTGTGCGCCACTGCGTGGCGCGCCGCCTGCAGCGGGCATGCGGCGAGCAGGCGCAGCAGGTACAGCGGGCCGCCAGCCTTGGGGCCGGTGCCCGACAAGCCTTCGCCGCCAAACGGTTGCACGCCGACCACCGCGCCGACGATATTGCGGTTGACATAGACATTGCCGGCACGCGACGCATGGACCACCTGCGCCACCGTTTCGTCGATGCGCGTGTGCACACCCTGGGTCAGGCCGTAGCCGGTGGCGTTGATCTGCTCGAGCAGGGTCGCAAACTGCTCTCGGCGGTAGCGCACGACATGCAGCACCGGCCCGAAGATCTCGCGCCCGAGTTCGGCCACGCTGCCGAGCTCGATCAGGGTCGGCGCGACGAAGAACCCACGCCGCGCGTGCTGCGCGTTCGCATCGCCCTGCTCCAGGCGCCAGACCGGCCGCGTCATCGCCTGCATCGCCTGCACATGGGCTTCGATCAGGCCAAGCGCTTCGGCGTCGATCACCGGGCCGACATCGGTGGCCAGCGCACGCGGGTCGCCGATGTGCAGCTCGCGCACCGCGCCCTTGAGCATCTCCATCAGCCGGTCAGCAACTTCCTCTTGCACACAGAGCAGGCGCAGTGCCGAGCAACGCTGGCCGGCGCTGTCAAA
>JAYUSP010000283.1:0-16910 GCA_043755615.1 Betaproteobacteria bacterium | reverse complement strand
TCTCCGCCAGGCCGGTGACGTCGAGAATGTCGTCGACGACCTGGAAGGCCAGCCCGATCGCAGCCCCGTAGTCTGCCAGCGCGGCGCGTGTCGCCGTGGTGGCATCGCCACAGGCCGCGCCCATCATCACGCTGGCCTGCAGCAAGGCCCCCGTCTTGCGCCGGTGCATGTCGCGCAGCGCGGATTCACTCAAGCGCAGGCCGATGCTGGCGAGGTCGATCGCCTGGCCGCCGGCCATGCCGGCATGGCCAGCGGCGCGGGCGAGCAGCGCGCACAGCCGGGCCTGCAACGGGGCAACCATCAGCGCCGGCCCACCGGCCTCGCTGGCCAGCGGCGTCAGCACTTCAAAGGCCAGCGCCTGCATCGCATCGCCGGCGAGCATCGCCTGCGCCTGGCCGAACTTGACGTGCACGGTGGGCTTGCCCCGCCGCAGCACATCGTTGTCCATGCAGGGCATGTCGTCGTGGACCAGCGAATAGGCGTGGATCAGCTCGACCGCCACCGCGGCGCGCAAGGCCGCATGCTCATCGCCCTGCACCGCCTCGCACGCGGCCAGCACGAGCAGCGGGCGCAGGCGTTTGCCGCCGTCGAGCACGCCATACCGCATCGCCTCGCCCAGACCGGCTGGCACCTCAGCCGGCACCCAGGCTTCGAGCGCCGATTCGACGGCCTGCATGCGCTCTTGCGCCCAGCGCGCGAAGTCGATCGGCGCCAGCAGGCTCGATGACATCAGGTCGGCGACCACGATTTGAGCTGGCCGTCTTCGAGCACCTTGACCTGCTCTTCAACAGCCTTGAGGCGGCCGCGGCAGTAGTCGAGCAGCACCGCGCCGCGCTGGTAGTTGTCGAGCAGGCGCTCCAGCGGCATCTGGCCACCTTCCATTGCTGCCACGAGCTGTTCGAGTTCGGCCACCGCGGCCTCGTAGCTGCTGGGGTCGGCGCTGCTGGTTTCTTTGGGGGTTCGGGCCATCTCGGCTGGTCAAGTCAATCGGGAATTCTATGTCGAGCTACCTGGGTGGCTGGCAGGCGCTGGGTAGAATCTCCCCTGCCCTGCGGATGGCTGGACCAGCCCAAGCCCGTGGGGGTTTTTGCCCCGACTCACCCGCAGGGCCACCGGGTGGGGGTTCGACATTTCATGGAGATCCTGTGGATCATGTCCGACCTGAGTGCCCCTTTCGAAGCGCTTGAGCGAAGCCGCTCACAACTCTGCGTCAGCAGTTATTTTGATGTGGCGCTGTTCGAAGCCGAACAGAAATACATCTTCAAGGACCATCCGCGCTATCTCGGGCATGCCGCCGGTGTGCCCGCGATCGGTGACTTCCTCGCGTTGCGCCAGGAAGGCGAGGGGCGCGCGCTGGTGCGCACCGCCAGCGGGGTCGAGCTGATCTCCAACGTTTGCCGGCACCGCCAGGCGGTGATGCTGCGCGGCCGCGGCCACACCGGGCAGCATATCGTCTGCCCGCTGCACCGCTGGACCTATGGCTTGGCAGGCGAGCTCGTCGGCGCGCCGCATTTTGCGAGCGACCCCTGCCTGTCGTTGCGCAACTACCCGGTCCAGCAGTGGCACGGCCTGGTCTTCGAAAACGGCCCGGGCGCACGCCAAATTGCCACCGACCTCGCCGGCCTGGGCGTCGCCGCGGACCTGGACTTTTCGGGCTTTCGCTACCACTCGTCACACCTGCACGAGTGCGATTACAACTGGAAGACCTTCATCGAGGTCTACCTTGAGGACTACCACGTCGGCCCGTTCCACCCCGGGTTGGGCCGCTTCGTCGATTGTGGCGACCTGCATTGGGAGTTTTCCGACCACCATTCGGTGCAGACGGTGGGTGTGCACAAGGCGCTGGCACGCCCGGGCAGCGACACCTACCGGCGCTGGCACGCCGCGGTGCTGGCGCAGCGTGGCGGCCAGCCGCCAGCGCATGGCGCAATCTGGCTCACGCTGTACCCGACGCTGATGGTCGAGTGGTATCCGCAGGTGCTGGTGGTCTCGTCGCTGCACCCGCGCGGGCCGCGCAAGACGCTGAACCTGGTCGAATTTTTCTACCCCGAAGAGATCGTCGAATTCGAGCCCGACTACATCAACGCGCAGCAGGCGGCGTACAAGGAGACGGTGCTCGAAGACGACGAGATCGCACAACGCATGGACGCCGGCCGGCATGCCTTGATGACGCGCGGCGACGATGAGACCGGCCCCTACCAGAGCCCGCTCGAAGACGGCATGCAGCATTTCCACGAGTGGTACCGCAGGGTGATGGCCGACAGCGGGCGATGAGCAGCGCGGCAGCCCCGCTGCCCGGCCGCGCCGCGGCACCACTGCTGATGCTCACCGCGTCGCTGCTCTTCGCGCTGATGGGCGTGTGTGTCAAATGGGCGGCGGCACAGTACCCGGCGGGCGAGATCGTCGGCGCGACACTGCTGCGCGGCCGCAGCATCGCGGTGGAACCACGCGGCGATGCCGCGCCGCCAACACAATCCTGAACCGAAAGCCACCTGGGATGCCCCACCAGACTCTGATCAGCGCCTCGACATTGCACAGGTTGCTGGCGTCGTCGACGCCGCTGTTGCTGCTCGATTGCAGTTTTGACCTCGTTGATGCCGATGCCGGCGAACGCCGCCATGCCGCCAGCCATCTGCCGGGATCGCACTACGTGCATCTTGACCGCGACCTCGCCGCGCCCAAGCACCCGGCCGGCCCGCGCTCGACGCTGTTCACCGGGCGCCACCCGTTGCCCGAGCGCTCGGCGTTTGCGCAACACGCCGGCCGGCTCGGCGTGCGGCCGGGCTTGGCTGTCGTCACCTTCGACGGCGAAGGCGGGGTCTACGCCGCACGCGCCTGGTGGATGCTGCGCTGGATCGGCCACGCCAATGTCGCCGTGCTCGACGGCGGCATCAACGCCTGGCTGGCCGGCGGCGGCAGCCTGACCGGCGCGGTGAGCCCGGCACCAGCCGCCACGCCGCCCTACCCGCTGGGCGAAACAACGATGCGGGTCGTCGATGCCGATGCGCTGCTGGCGTCGCTGCAGCGCGCGGCGCCAGCGCAGGCCGCATCGGCCGCCGGCTGGCAACTGCTCGACGCCCGCGCGCCGGAGCGCTTTCGCGGCGAAACCGAGGCGCTCGATCCGGTCGCGGGGCATATCCCGGGCGCGTCGAACCGGTTTTTCAAACTCAACTTGCAGGCCGATGGCTGTTTCAAACCCGCCGCGCAGTTGCGCGAAGAATTTGCCGCGCTGATGTCCGGCCGGGCCGAAGATGTCGTGCATCAATGTGGCTCAGGTGTCACCGCCTGCCACAACCTGCTGGCCATGGCGCATGCCGGGCTCGATGGTTCGCGGCTGTACCCGGGTTCGTGGAGCGAATGGTGTGCCGATCCGGCGCGGCCGGCTGCGGTGGGTGCTGCGGCACGTGATGCGGTGGGAGTTGATCGGCGTCAAGGCCCGGCTTAAGCTCAGGCGCCAGATTGCCGGCATCGGGCGGCGCCGCCGCCTCGACCTCAGCAATCCCCGAAAGGCCCGCCATGTACAAACGCATCCTCGTCCCGACCGACGGTTCGGAGATCTCGGCCAAGGCCGTGCAGTCAGCGATCGGCATTGCGCGCCTCACCGGTGGCGCGCTCTATGCGCTGAGCGTCAAGGAACCCTTCCCGTACAGCGCGATCTCCGAGATGCAGCCGGTGCCGCCACAGGAGTATTACGACGCGCAGGAGCGCATCGCGGCGTCACGCGTCAAGTCAGCGGTCGACGCGGCTGCCGCCGCCGGGATCGGCTGCCAGGCGCACACCGTCGAGGCGCTGCACCCCTGGGAGGCGATCGTCGACCATGCCAAGACGCAGGGCTGCGACCTGATCGTGATGGCCTCGCACGGCCGCCGCGGCCTGAGTGCACTGTTGCTCGGCAGCGAAACCCAGCGTGTGCTCACGCACTGCTCGGTGCCGGTGCTGGTCGTGAAATAGCGCGGCCGCGTCGCCATCAAGTCGGCGCCACTCGGCGCGGCGTCGAACGCCCGGCTGCGTCAGTGGCCGTGCAGCAGCCGGGTCGCCAGCACGACCAGCCCCAGCCCAGCCGCGAGCCAGGCGATCTGCGCCACTGTTTCGCGCAACGACAAGCGCCGCTGCAACTGCGGCAGCAGGTCGGCTACGGCGATATAGATGAAGCTGCTCGACGCGATCACCAGCAGGTAGGGAAACAGGCGCTCCCAGGGTTCGACGACAAAGTAGCCGAGCACGCCGCCGGCAACCGCGGCCGCACCCGACAGCATGTTGAAGAGCAAGGCCTTGCGGCGGCTGAAGCCGGCATTCAGCAGCACGATGAAATCGCCCGCTTCCTGCGGGATCTCGTGCGCGACGATGGCCAGCGCGGTGACCACGCCCAGGCCGGTGTCGGCGAGGAAGGCCGCGGCGATGATCACGCCGTCGCAGAAGTTGTGGATGCTGTCGCCGACGAGCACGCTGTAGCCGCCGCGCCCGGCCTGCTGGGCGTCAAACTCCTGGTGGTGGTCATGGCCGTCACCTTCGTGGTGATGCACATGCCGGTAGAGCTCGGCCTTTTCGAGCAGCCAGAAAAACAGCAGGCCGCCAAGCAGCGTCAGAAAGAGATCCTGCGGTGGTGTCGGGCCCTCAAACGCCTCGGGCAGCACTTGCAGCAGCGCCGTGCCCAGCAGCACCCCGGCCGACAGGCTGACCAGGCCCTTGACGACACGGCCGAGCAGCGCCACCGTCAGCGTCGCGGCAATCGCGACCGACAACACACCACCGGCGAGTGTGGCCAGCACGATGTAGAGCAGTGTGGTGGTCATTCAGCCGCTTCTTGGACTCAGAGCGTGAGAGTTTTTCGGGCGTGCCCGAGCAGCGCGCCAAAACGCCCCTGATCTAGACGCAAAGCGCAGACATAGCTCGGGCTATGACGAGCATTTGCAACGACGAGCAGGGGTGTTTTGGTGTGATGAGCGGGCATGAACGAAAGACTCTCACGCTCTCAGACGCCGTTCTTGCTGAACCACTCAAGGCAGCGCTTCCAGCCGTCTTCGGCTTGGCGCTCGCGGTACGTCGGCCGGTAGTCGGCGTGGAAGGCATGTGGCGTGTCCGGGTAGAGCACGATCTCCGAGCGGGTGTTGCCAGCGGCCTTGAGCGCGTCGCGCATCTTCTCGACGGTATCGTTCGGGATGCCGCTGTCGGCGGCGCCGTAAAGGCCGAGGATCGGTGCCCTGATGCGGGGCGCCAGATCGAACAGCAGCGGGTCGCCGGCCGCATAAGCGCGCGCAAAAGGCCCGTACCAGGCGACACCCGCCTTCAGCGCCGGGTTGTGCGCCGCGTAGACCCAGGGCGCCTGGCCGCCCCAACTAAAACCGGTGATGCCCAGCCGGGTGGTATCGGCGCCCTGCGCCTTGGCCCAGGCCACCGTGGCGTCGAGGTCGGCCACCAGTTGGGCTTGGCTGACCTTGCTCACGACTTCGGCGATCAGCTTGGCGATCTCGCCATAGCTGCCAGGGTCGCCGTGGCGCGCAAACAGCTCGGGCGCGATCGCCATGTAGCCCTGCTTGGCAAAGCGCCTCGCGACGTCGGCGATATGTTCGTGGACACCGAAGATTTCGCTGATGACCAGGATCACTGGCGCGTTGGCCTGGGCTGCAGGCGCGGCGCGATAAGCCGGCATCCTGAAGCCGGCGACGTCGATCGTGACCTCGCCGGCGGTGAGGCCGGCGGTGTCGGTCCTGATCACGGTCTGCGCGACCACCGGCAGCGCAGCGGCGGCAAATCCGACGCCGATGCCGGCGCCGACACTGGCACCGATCGCAGCACGGCCGAAGGCGCGCCGGCTGGTGTCGTGCGCCGCAGGCAGCAGCGAATCGATCTCGGGCATGTACATGCACTCTCTCCTGGCCTCGGGGCTGGTTGCTTCGGGCCGAACGAGACCGCGACAGCGCGGATTCTAGGAGGCCGCGCCGCCGCACTTGGGTCAGCCCTGCGCGGCGCCACATGGCTTGGGCACAATCCGCACCCATGACGCTCACCTTGCCATCGGCAGCGGGGCCGCTCGCCGCGGTGGATATCGGGTCGAACAGCTTCCGGCTCGAGATCGGCCAGGTCGCCGGCGGCCGCTACCGGCGCATCGGCTACATCAAGGAGACGGTGCGCCTCGGGGCCGGCCTGGACAGCGACGGCCAGCTCACCGAAGAAGCCGCCGAACGAGGCCTGAAATGCCTGCGCAGCCTGGCCCAGCGCCTGCGCGGCTTCGAGCCCGGCCAGGTGCGCGCGGTGGCCACGCAGACCCTGCGCGAGGCGCAGAACCGCAACGCCTTTCTAGGCCGCGCGCAAGACGCGCTCGGGTTTCCAGTCGAGGTCATTTCCGGGCGTGAAGAAGCGCGGCTGATCTACGCCGGGGTGGCCCACTTGCAGCCCTCGGAGCAGCCGCGCCTGGTCGTCGATATCGGTGGGCGATCGACCGAGATGATCCTCGGCCGCGGCCAACAGCCGATCGCGGCCGAGTCTTTCGGCGTCGGCTGCGTCAGTCTGTCGATGCGCTTTTTTGCCGATGGCCGGCTCACCGCCGCGGCCTTCGAGGCGGCGCAGGTCGCCGCGGGTGCCGAATTCGAAGAGGCGCTGCACACCTTCTCCCGCAATCAGTGGACCGAAGCACTGGGCTCGTCGGGCACCGCCGGCGCGGTGGCCCAGGTGCTGCAGGCCAGCGGCGTCAACGGTGCCAGCGATGGCAGCATCACGCCGGCCGGGCTGCGCTGGTGCATCGAGCGCTGCATCGACGCCGGGCATCTTGCGCGGCTGAAGTTGCCGGGGCTCAAGGCCGAGCGCCACGCGGTCATTGCCGGCGGGCTGGCGATCCTGTCGGCGCTGGCGGCACAGTTCAACATCGACCGCATGCAGGCCGCCAAGGGTGCGCTGCGCCAGGGCGTGATCCTCGATCTGCACGAGCGCCTGCTGGCCCTGCACCGCGAGCGCCCGGGCGACCTGCGCGATCACAGCATCGTGCAACTGCAGGAGCGTTTTGAGGTTGACACCGAACACGCTGCGCGGGTGCGCTCGGTGGCGCTGACCCTGTTCGACCAGTTGCGCCGCGACGGCGCCGACGACGACCACCCCGACCTGCGTCGCGAACTTGGCTGGGCCTGCGACGTGCACGAAATCGGCCTCATGGTGTCGCACCACGACCATCACCGCCACAGCGCCTACCTGCTGGCGCATCTGGATGCGCCGGGGTTTTCGCAGAACCAGCAGCGACGGCTGGGCAACCTGGCGCTGGGCCAGCGCGGTGGCCTGCGCAAGGTCGAGGCGGAATTTGCGCGCGACGGTTTTGCGCAGCAGCTCGTCTGCCTGCGCCTGGCGGCCATCAAGTGCCATGCGCGCGAAGGGGTCGATACCTCGGCGCTGCGTGTCGACGCGGCAGGGCCCGAGGTGCGCCTGGGCTTCAGCAGCGCCTGGGCTGCGACACATCCACGCACCTTGTTCCTGCTGCGCGAAGAGAGCCTGGCCTGGCAGCGTCTGGGCCGCTTGCGGCTGGAACTACCGGCCTGATCAATGACAGCCGCCTGCAATGGTTGACAGGCGAACAAGCCCACTCGATGCAGTGCTGGCACAACACCTCGTCAACGATCACAGTGGGCGTGAGCGCGCGCTTTCGTCACAATGGGGCCCAGGTGCAAAAGGCCAGGCCGGGTTCAGACCCGGACCTGCCGGCTCGCAAGCTGGCTTGGTCGTCGTTGGAGGTTGTCATTGAAATCCGTCTTTGGTCAGATCGTGATGCGCACCGACGAAGCACGTCGGGCCTTCGAAACCCACCCGGTGCTGATCGATGCCGTGGCCCATGGCCTGGCAGTCGAGCGCTATCGCGCGCTGCTGCTCGAGTTGTACGCCGTGGTCTGGCATTTCAACCCGGTCTGCGCGGCGGCCGCCAGCCGCATGCCCGACTCGATGCGCGAGCAGCGCTACTTTCTCTACACCCACATGCACGAGGAGTCGGGGCATGAGATCTGGGTCCGCAACGACCTCGAAGCGATCGACGTCGACCCGGCCACTACCATGGCCCACAAACCCGGGCCCTATACGCAGGCACTGTGCGGGTTCAACTACTTCGCGGCCGAGCGTGGTCACCCGGCGAGTGCGTTGGGCATGATGTATGCCTTGGAAGTGATTGCCTCGGTTTACGGCGGCCCCTTCAGCAGCGCGATCCGTGAACGGCTGCTGCTGGATGGCGAACGCGGGGTTTCCTTCATCGCCTCTCACGCGACGATGGACGCCCAGCACATGGCCGAACTGCGCACCATCATCTCGCCGATCGAAGAAGCGGCGGCGGTGGACGCGATCGTCGATTCAGCGGTACTGAACTTCCACCATTTCACGCACATCGTGGGTTCTGTATGAGCTTGGCACCGGCCGCTGCACTGAAGTCGATTCTCGAGCGGCCGTATCGCACGATCAAGCTCGAATGGAACGCCGACATGCAGCGGCTGCGCGTGCGCACCTGCGTGCGGCCGATCCAGTGTTACAGCCTGGCGATGATGACCGAGCTGCAGTTCTGCTTCGACGACATTGCGGCCTACCCGGGCGTGGTGCGGCACTTTGTGATGAGCTCCGACGTGCCGCGGGTCTTCAACTTCGGTGGCGACCTGTCTCTTTTCGTGCTGCTCGTGCGGGCCCACGATCTGGACTCGTTGAAGATGTACGGCCGCCGCTGCATCGACCTCATCTGGTGGATGGAAACCGCCGCCCAGCGCGGCGTCTACACCACCGCGCTGGTGCAAGGTGATGCACTCGGCGGTGGTCTGGAGTCGGTGCTGCCGTTTCACCGCGTCATCTTCGAGCGCAGCGTGCAGGCCGGGTTCCCCGAGGTGCTGTTCAACCTCTTCCCGGGCATGGGCGGCTGGAACTTCACGATCCGCAAGGCCGGCTTCGCAGTCGCCAACGACATGGTCCTGTCGGGGCGCCTGTACACCGCCGAAGAGCTGCACCAGCGTGGCCTCGTCGACCTGGTGGTCAACGACGGCGACGGCGAGGCGGCACTCGAACAATCGCTGCGCTCGGTCGAACCGCGCCTGCGTGGCACGCTCGCGGCGCTGAACGCGCAGCGCTTTGCGGCGCCGATCACGTACGAATCGCTGGTCGGCATCGTCGACCGCTGGGCCGAATCGGCGATGACGCTGACCGACCGCGACCTGCGCCTGATGGAGCGCCTGGCACGCGCGCAGGCGCGCAAGGCCGGCGGTGGCGAAGACGGCGCAGTCGAAGAGCTCAAGCGCATGGAGCTCGAAGAAGCCTGGCGCCTGGAGCGTTTGATCCACGACCGGGCCGCCATGGTCGCCGCGGCGCTGCAGGGTGCAGCGCTACCACCGGGCGCCGGCCCGCTGATGCCGCCCGGCGTCACCGCGCCACTGCCCGCCGCCGCGGCAGCCGCCAGCGCCTTGGTGTCGTAGGCCTGCCACGCCAACTGCGCGCCAGCTTCGTACCGACTGCGCGCCAGCCGGCACATCGGCCGCGCCCCGACGTTCACAGCCAGGTGATGAGCATCCCGCGCAGTTGGGCATGTGAATACGGCTTGGCCAGGTGGGCGTCCATGCCGACCGCCAGCGCATAAGCGGCATCTTCATCAAAGGCATTCGCGGTGAGCGCGATGATCGGCAGCCGCGCCAGGCCGAGCTGCGCCTCGCGCTCGCGGATCTTCTGCGTTGCCGCGTAGCCGTCCATGATCGGCATCTGCACGTCCATCAGCACCAGGTCGAAGGCATGGCGCTCCAGCTCCGACAGCGACTCGACACCGTTCACCGCCTCGACCACCTGCACGCCCATCGAGCGCAGCATCTCGCAGGCGATCATCCGGTTGACATCGTTGTCTTCGACGACCAGCACCGTGCCCGACAGCACCGGCTGCTCGTCCAGCGTGCCGTGCATCGAGTCTTCCATCACATGCGGCTCGGCCGACAGGTCGGGCTCGAGTTCGAGCACGAAACGGAAACGCGAGCCCTCGCCGGCGGCGCTTTGCACATCGATCATCGAACCCATCGCAACGATGATGCGCTGGCTGATCGCCAGCCCCAGGCCGGTGCCACCACGCCGGCGGACCTTTGCACCTTGCACCTGATGAAAGGGCTCGAAGACCTGCTGCAGCTCGTCGGTCGGCATGCCGATACCGGTGTCGCGGACCTCGATCGCCACCCCCTCGTGGCCTTCGCGCGCCGCTGCCGGCCGCAGGCTCAGCGTGATGCTGCCACGTTCGGTGAACTTGATCGCGTTGCCGACGAGGTTGAGCAGCACCTGCTTCAGGCGCTGCGCATCGCACAGCGCCCAGTCCAGCGTTTCCGGCTCGATGTCCAGGCTGAGCAGCAGGCCCTTGGCTTCGGCATTGCTGCGGAACAGCGCCGCCACCGACGCCGCGACGCTGTGCAGCGACATCGGTGCCAGGCTCAGCGTGAGCTTGCCGGCTTCGATCTTCGAGTGGTCGAGCACGTCGTTGAGAATCGCCATCAGGGTCTCGCCCGACGAGGCCGCGGTGCGCACCAGCCGGCGCTGCTGCGCGTCCAGGCGCGACCGACGCAGCAGGTCGAGTGCGCCGAGCACGCCATTCATCGGCGTGCGGATCTCGTGGCTCATCGTGGCCAGGAACTGCGACTTGGCGATATTCGCCGCCTCGGCGGCTTCGAGCGCCAGCTTGAGCGCGTGGTTGGCATCGTCGGCTTCGAGCCGGTGGCGGATCGAACGTTCGGTGTACTGGCGGAACTCCATCGCCGCGCGATAGGCGGTGAGGCCAAAGATCACCAGCAACACCGCCAGCGGCACCGAGCCGGTGGATGACCCGAGCAGGCTCACCGCCGCCACTGCGCCGAGCTGCATCGCCGCCAGGATGCCAAACGCACGGCCGACCAGGCCCATGAAAAACGCGCCAACGGCGATCGAGCCGCAGATGATGGCGACATAGGTCGTGGCCACCGTGCCCTGCAGCGCCGGGTAGATGCCCACCGTGCTCACGACCCAGGCCAGGCCGGCCAGGCCGGCATTGAGCTCAAGCATGTGCGCGCCGGCGCGCAGTTCGGCATCCGGCAACTCGGGCATCGCGAGCATGCGTTTGGCGGCAACCCAGCGCCAGACACCGGCCGCCACGCCCAGCGCCGCGGTGCCCCAGGCCGCAATGGTGACCCCGGCCTCGAGGCCGACATAAACCACAAACCCGATCGCCACCAGTTGCAAACCGACGCTGCGCGCGGCGTTGCCCAGCGCAATGCGCAGCAGTTCCTGCCGGGTCTCGTGCTCGATCGTTTTTTCGGTGGGCATCGGCCGGCTGGCTGTTGGGCCTGTGGTTGCGGGGCTGCGAAGATGTGCGCAGCGTTTCGCGCCGCATTATGCGCAGGCCCGCCGGCGCCAGCCCGCTAAAGCAGCGCAATCAAAGCCGGCGATTTGGGATTGGCGCGACAGCCGCGCCCGTAGCGGCCCTGAAGCGACCCTGCATCGACCCTACAACGACTCGGGCGCCAGCGCGACGTGCAGCAGGACCTGATCGTCGTCGGCGCGCCGGCGCAGGCGTAGCCAGACCACGGCCCCCTTGCGCAGCGGCCAGGCCTGCGCCTGGCCCGACAGCAGATAGGCCGCGGTCAGGCCCAGCGTCGGCTGGTGGCCTACGACCAGCACCGGCTCGCGCTTGTCGGGCCAGCGCGCCAGCGCGAGCAGCGCTTCGACGCTGCCGTCGGGCCCAAGTTCGGGCGCGGTCTTGAATTTGCGGTCCAGCGCTTCGGCCGTCTGCTGCGTGCGCCGCGCCGGGCTGACCAGCACCCGCGCACTGGCCGGCAACTGGCGCGTCAGCCATTGCGCCATGCGTTGTGCCTGGCGCTCGCCCTTGGGCGTGAGTGGTCGATCCAGGTCGCCCTGCCCTGGCCGCGGCTCGAAGGCCTCGGCATGGCGCCACAGGATCAGGTCCATCACCGCGTCCGTCGGGCTGTCAGCCGAAACGCTGGGCCAGGGCACGCTGGGCACTGACCCCTGTCTCGCTGACACGCCGGTAGTTGCCGACGCTGTCCAGCGTCCAGGCGTCGATCTCGTCGAGCAAGTAGGGCACCAGCGCCTCGTCGATGACACGCTGGCGGGTCGCTGCATCACGCACCGGCCAGGCGACTTCGATACGGCGGAACATGTTGCGGCTCATCCAGTCGGCGCTGCACAGGTAGAGCACCTCGTCCTTGTCGCTGTCGCCCCAACGGAAATAAAAGACCCGCGAATGTTCGAGGAAGCGACCGATCACCGACCGCACCCTGATGTTGTCGCTGACCCCGGGCAAGCCAGGTGGCAGCATGCAGGCGCCACGCACGATGAGGTCGATCGACGCACCAGCGCAGCTGGCCTCGATGAGGCCACCGATCAACGCCGGGTCGGTGAGGGCATTGACCTTGACCACGATGCGCGCCGGCTGACCGCCCCGCGCGGCGTCGGCGACCTGGCGCAGGTGGCGCATCATCCGGCGGTGCAGCAAGAACGGCGCCGTCACCAGGTACTTCGGCGCGTGCACCTTGGCCTGGCTGGCGAGCTGCTGGAACACCGCGTCGGCGTCGTTGGTGATGTCCGGATCGGCGGTCAGGCAGCCCATGTCGGTGTACAGCCGCGCCGTGCGCGGGTTGTAGTTGCCGGTGGACAGATGTGCGTAGCGGCGCAGCCGGCCACGCTCGCGCCGCGTCACGAGCAACAGCTTGGCGTGGGTCTTCAGCCCGACGATGCCGTAGACGACTTGCGCGCCCACCGCTTCGAGCCGCTCGGCCCAGTTGATATTCGCCTCTTCGTCGAAGCGGGCCTTCAGCTCGACCACGACCATGACTTCCTTGCCGCGCCGCGCGGCTTCGATCAGCAAGTCCATCAGCACCGACTCGCTTCCGGTGCGGTAGATCGTCTGCTTGATGGCCAACACTTCGGGGTCGTGCACCGCTTCGCGCAGGAATTCGACCACCGGCTCGAAGCTCTCGAAGGGGTGGTGCAGCAGCACATCGCCGGCATGCAGGCGCGCAAAGATCGAGCGCCCCGGCGGCAGCCGGCCACGCGGCCAGCGCGGCTCGAACGGTGCAAAACGCAAATGATCGGCGTTCGCCTGGTCGATGAGCTGGTTCAGGCGCACCAGGTTCACCGGGCCGTTGACGCGGTACATCGCCCCTTCAGGCAGCGCAAACTGCTCGAGCAAAAACTGGTACAGCTCGGGTGGGCAGGTGTTCACCACCTCGAGCCGGATCGCCTGCCCGAAGTGGCGCGTGGTCAATCCGGCGCGCAGGGCCTGGCGCAGGTTGATGACATCGTCGTCGTCGACTTCGAGGTCGGAATCGCGGGTCACGCGGAACTGCGAAAACGAAGCCACCGTGCGACCGGAAAAAAGCTCGCCGAGATGGGCGCGGATGACACTCGTGAGCAGCACAAAACCCTGGCGACCCTGGCACAGTGAATCGGGCAGCCGGATCACCCGCGGCAGCACCCGCGGCACCTTGACGATGGCGGTCGTGTTCTCGCGGCCAAAAGCATCCCGCCCGCCGAGGCGGGCGATGAAGTTCAGCGACTTGTTGGCGACCATCGGGAACGGGTGCGACGGATCCAGGCTCACCGGCACCAGCAGCGGCCGCACCTGGGTCTCGAAAAAACGCTGCACCCACTTGCGCTGCGCCGGGTTGCGCTCGGCGTGGTTGATGACCACGATGCCTTCTTGCTTCAGCGCCGGCATGACCTCGTCGTTGAACAGCGTGTACTGCTCGTCGATGAGGCGGTGCGCCGCACCGGCCAGCGCCGCAACATCGGCATCGCTGACACCGGTGCCGGGCCGGCGCGCGGCCTCGATGGTGTCGGCCACCCGGACTTCGAAAAACTCGTCGAGGTTCGACGATACGATGGTCACGTAGCGCAGGCGCTCGAGCAGCGGCACGTCGGCGCGCCGCGCCTGCGCCAGCACGCGCCGGTTGAATTCCAGGATCGCACGCTCGCGGTCGAGCAGCGCCGGGCCCGGCGGCACGCCCGACTTCAGTTCGCCGTGGGGGTTCTCTGTCACTTCAGAAGTTTATGAAGCTTGCGCGACAGTTCCGTGACAGCCGTCAAGGCTGCGCTCGAAGGCTTCGTCGCAGGCTGCTGCGCGGGCTTCAGTGCGCACATCACAGCGCGCCTCAATGCGCCTCGTCCCAGTTCTTGCCGATCCCGACCTCGGCCACCAGCGGCACGCTCAACTGCGCGACGCCGGCCATCAACCGGGGCACCTCGCTGCGAACCCAGTCGACTTCCGCCGCTGGCACCTCGAACACCAGTTCGTCGTGCACCTGCATGATCATCAGCGTCGACTTGGCGTTCGCATCGAGCGCGCGCTGCACCGCGATCATCGCCAGCTTGATGAGGTCGGCCGCGGTGCCCTGCATCGGCGCATTGATCGCCTGCCGCTCGGCGCCGCTGCGCCGCGGGCCGTTGCCGCCGCGGATCTCGGGCAGCGTGATGCGGCGGCCAAAGAGTGTCTCGACATAACCGACTTCGGCGGCGCGTGCCTTGGTCTCTTCCATGTAGCGCTTGACGCCGGCAAAGCGCGCGAAGTAGCGGTCGATATAGTCGCGCGCCGCTTTTTGCTCGATGCCCAGCGACTGCGCCAGGCCAAACGCGCCCATGCCGTAGATGAGGCCGAAATTGATCGTCTTGGCGTAGCGCCGCTGCTCTGCGCTGACCTCGCCAGCGTCGACACCAAAGACCTCGCTGGCGGTGGCGCGGTGGATGTCGATGCCGTCGGCAAAAGCGCGTGTCATGCCGGGGTCGCCGCTGATGTGGGCCATGATGCGCAGCTCGATCTGCGAGTAGTCGGCGCTGACGATGCGGTGCCCCGGCGGAGCGACAAAAGCCTCGCGCACACGCCGGCCCTCGGGGGTGCGGATCGGGATGTTCTGCAGGTTCGGGTCGTTGCTCGCCAGGCGCCCGGTCACCGCCACCGCCTGCGCGTAGTTCGTGTGCACACGCCCGGTGTGCGGGTTGACCATCAACGGCAGCTTGTCGGTGTAGGTGCCCTTCAGCTTGGCCAGGCTGCGGTGTTCGAGGATCTTCGCCGGCAGTGGATAGTCGGCGCTGAGTTCCTGCAAGACTTCTTCGTCGGTGCTTGGCGCGCCGCTGGCGGTTTTTTTCTTCACCGGCAGCCCGAGCTTGCCAAACAGGATCTCGCCGATCTGTTTGGGCGAGCCCATGTTGAAGGGCTGGCCGGCGAGCTGGTGCGCCTCGTGTTCGAGCAAGACCATGCGCTCGGCAAGTTCCTGGCTCTGGCGCGCCAGCAGCGCGGCGTCGATCAACACGCCGTGGCGCTCGATGCGGCCGAGGACCGCACTCGCCGGCATCTCGATATCCTCATAAACGCGGCGCAGTTTGGCGTCAGCCTCGATCTGCGGCCACAGCGTCTGGTGCACATGCAGCGTCATCTCGCTGTCTTCGCCTGAATAACGACTGGCGCGTTCGACATCGACCTGCGCAAACGGGATCTGGTTGGCGCCTTTGCCGCACAGGTCTTCGTAAGCCAGGCCCTTGCGGCCGAGGTGGCGCTCGGCCAGGCTTTCCAGGCTGTGCGGTTTGTGCGCCTCGAGCACGTAGCTTTGCAGCAGCGTGTCGTGCCGGTAACCACGCACCGCAATGCCCTGGTTGGCGAGCACATGGGTGTCGTATTTGACGTTCTGGCCGAGCTTGGCCGCGGCTTCGTTTTCGAGCCAGGGTTTGAGCCGCGCCAGCACCTCGGCCAGCGGCAACTGGTCGGGCGCGCCGGGGCCGTTGTGGGCCAGCGGCACATAAGCCGCGCGGCCGGGCTCGACCGCGAAGCTGATGCCGACGATCTGCGCGCGCATGCCGTCGAGCGAATCGGTTTCGGTGTCGATCGCAACCAGCGGCGCGGCTTCGATCCTGGCCATCCAGGCATCGAACTGCGTCCAGTTGAAGATCGTTTCGTATTCGCCGGCGAGGTCGATTCGGGGCGGCGGCGGCACCGCCTCGGCGGTCGACGCGGTCGGCGCTGTCGGCTTCGCCGGCCTTGCCGTCAATGCGGCCGCCGCTGCCGGCGATCCGCCCGGCCTCACATCGCCGCCGGCTTCCAACTCGGCGCGCCAGGTCTTGAATCCGTTGCGCACATAAAAGTCGAGCAGTTCCTGGCGCTGCACCGGCCGCAGCGCCAATGCATCGAGGACCGGCCAGCCGGCGACCTGCGCAGCGAGGTTGCAGTCGGTGACCACGGTGACCAGGCGCCGCCCCTGCGGCAGCCAGTCGAGCGCGCGGCGCAGGTTGTCGCCGACGGCACCCTTGATCGAATCGGCCGCGGCGATGACGCCGTCGAGCGAGCCAAATTCAGCGATCCATTTGGCGGCCGTTTTGGGCCCGACCTTGTCAACTCCGGGCACGTTGTCGACGACATCGCCGACGAGCGTGAGGTAGTCGATGATGCGCTCCGGTGGCACGCCAAATTTCGCCAGCACGCCGGCTTCGTCGAGCACTTCGCCGCTCATCGTATTGATCAGCCTGACCTGCGGCGTGACGAGTTGCGCGAGGTCCTTGTCGCCGGTGGAGATCACGACCTTGTGGCCACCCGCCGCGCCGACCCGCGCCAACGTGCCGATGGCGTCGTCGGCTTCGATGCCGGGCACTTCGAGCACCGGCCAGCCGAGCAGGCGCACAACTTCGTGGATCGGCTCGATCTGCGCGCGCAGATCGTCGGGCATCGGCGCGCGCTGGGCCTTGTAGTCGGCGTACCAGGCATCGCGGAAAGTCGGCCCCTTGGCGTCGAAGACACAGGCCGCATGCGCCGCCGGAATCTGCTCGCGCAGGCGCTTCATCATCGCCACCATGCCGTGGATCGCGCCGGTCGGCACCCCGCCCGGGCCGCGCAGGTCGGGCATCGCGTGGTAGGCACGGTAGAGGTAGCTGGAGCCGTCGACCAGCAGCAGGGTGTGGTT
>JAYUSP010000282.1:0-5105 GCA_043755615.1 Betaproteobacteria bacterium | reverse complement strand
GCACTCGGTGTGCTGTCTGCGATCGCCGGGGGTTATCTGCCGGCGCGGCAGGCCCAAAGGCTGCGGCCGGCGCAGGCGCTCAAGGGCCTGGGCGGCACCGCGGGCAGCAACCGCCCGCCGTGGCCCGGCATCGTGCTCATCGCGGCCGGCGCGGTGCTGGCGTTTCTGCCACCGATTGCCGGTTTGCCGATCGCCGCGTATGCGTCGGTGGCGGCGCTGCTCTTTGGTGGCGTCGCGGTGGTGCCGGCAGCGGTATTGGCCCTGATGCGCGGGCTGCCTGACCCTGCAAGCCTGGGTGGCGCCTTGACCCTGCTCGCACTGCGGCGCGCGATTTTCCAGCGCCACACCGCCACCGCGGCGGTGGCCGGTGTCGTCGCGAGCCTGGCGCTGTCGGTGGCGCTGACGGTGATGGTCACGAGCTTTCGCGACGGCGTAGCGCACTGGCTCGACAGCGTGTTGCCGGCCGACCTGTACGCACGCAGCGCAGGCAGCGCCGCGGCCGGCGAACAAGCCTGGTTTGCGCCGGACTTTGTCGACGCGGTGGCCGCGCTGCCTGGCGTGCGCCGGGTGCAGGCCTCGCGCAGCCGCGCGCTGCAACTTCAGCCCACGCGGCCGGCGGTGACGCTGATCGCACGCGACCTGGCCGACCCCGCCGCGGCACTGCCGCTGCTCGGGGCTGCGCTGCCGGCGGCGGCCGGAGAGCTCGGCGTCTATGTCAGCGAGGCCGTCGTGGCGCTGTACGGCGCCGAGCTGGGCAGCGTGTTGATGTTACCGCTACCATCTTCGATACTTGAAACGCCGCCGCCGCCGCCGACGCCGTCGTTGTCGTCGTTGTCGTCGTTGTCACCGGCGTCGTCGGGACCATCGACGCAACCCGTGCGAGCCCGCGTGCTGGGCGTCTGGCGCGACTACACACGCCAGTTCGGCGCCATCGCGATGCACCTGCCGGATTACCGGCAACGCAGCGGCGACCTGCGTATCAACGACCTGTCGATCTGGCTCGAACCTGGCGCCGACGCCGCGGCGGTGCAGCGCGCGCTGCGCGCCGCCGTCGCCGACCCGGCGCTGATCGAGATCGCATCGACACCCGAGCTGCGCCGGATGTCGCTGCGCATCTTCGACCGCAGTTTTGCGGTCACGACCTACTTGCAGGTGGTGGCGATCGTGATCGGCCTGCTCGGTGTCGCCGCCAGCCTGTCGGCGCAGGTCATCGCAAGACGCAAGGAATTTGGCCTGCTCGCGCACCTCGGCGTGACGCGGGGCGAAATCATTGCGCTGGTGGCCGGTGAAGCCGCGGCGTGGATGGCCGCCGGCGTGCTGGTCGGGCTGCTGCTCGGGTTGGCCGTTAGCGCCGTGCTGGTATTTGTCGTCAACCCGCAAAGTTTTCACTGGACGATGGAACTGGTGCTGCCCTGGGCGCGGCTGGCGCTGCTGTGCGCCGCAGTGCTTGCGGCCGGGGTGGTCACCGCGGCATTGAGCGCGCGGCTGGCAGCGCGGCGCGATGCGGTGCTGGCGGTCAAGGAGGACTGGTGAACCCGCATCGGCGCCGCTGGTTGTGCCTGCTTGCTGGCGGCGGGCTCGCCTGGGCACCGCTGCATGCTGCAGGCGATGCGGTGCAGCGCGGCCGGCCGTTGCGCTTCCCGCGCGACCACGGCGCGCACACCGGCAGCCGCATCGAGTGGTGGTACGCCACCGGTGTGCTGCATGCCGCCGGTCACGACGCGCCGATCGGCTTTCAGGTCACTTTTTTCCGCAGCCGCACCGGCTTGGCGGTCAATACACCCGGCCGCTTTGCGGCCCGCCAGTTGTTGTTCGCGCATGCCGCGGTCAGCGATATCGCAGCCCAGAAACACCATCACGCCGAGCGCATTGCGCGCTGGTCGGGCAGCGAAGATGCCCAGGCGCGGGCGCGCGCGTCGAGCAGCGATACCGATGTCGCGCTGAACGGCTGGTCGCTTCGGCGCGCTGCTGCGAACATCGCGCCCGGCGCCAACGACAACGCCGGCAGCTACAACACCAGCATCAGCAGCCCGGCTTTCACGCTCGATCTCGAACTGACACCGACGCAGCCGGTGCTGCTGCAAGGTGAGGCGGGGTTTTCACAAAAAGGCCCGCAGCCGCAACAGGCCAGCCACTACTACAGCCAGCCACAGTTGCAAGCCGCGGGCCGCCTGCGCGTCAGCGGCGCAAACATCGGGGGCGGCCGCAACGACGGCGCTGCCCGCAACTTCAGCGTGCGCGGCCGCGCCTGGATCGACCATGAGTGGAGCGACGAGGTGCTGCCACCGCTGGCTGTCGGCTGGGACTGGATCGGTTTCAATCTCGATGACGGCAGTGCGCTGACGGCCTTCCGCCTGCGCCGCGCCGATGGCAGCACGCTCTGGGCCGGTGGCAGCTTTCGCGCTGCCGCCGCCACTGCGTCGAATGCGGCCGCGCCCTTTGCCGCCGACGCGGTGCGCTTCGTCCCCGGCCGGCGCTGGACGAGCCCGGCGTCGAACGCGGCCTATCCGGTGGAGTGGCAGGTCGACAGCCCCGCCGGCCAGTACCAGATCCGCGCGTTGATGGACCACCAGGAACTCGACAGCCGCGGCGCCACCGGCACCGTCTACTGGGAAGGCCTGTCGGAGCTGCTCGACAGCAGCGGCCGGCGCGTTGGCCTGGGCTACCTTGAGATGACCGGCTACGCCGGTGCGCTGAAACTCTGACCGCTGGGCTGACGCTGATTCACGCATTGGCACATCGAAAGCGGCACGGGAATCGCATGTTCGAGGCGGACCACGGTGAGGCTGCGGCCATGGATTGCAGCGACTTGTCCAGCGTCTTGTCCAGCATCAGCTCTGGAGCCTGGCAACGGCGTTCATCGTCAGCGCGCCCTGCTCGTCCAGCGCCCAGAGTCTGACCTTGCGGGCAGTTTCGGTGGCGCCGTCGCCGACATCGTCGATGCGCCCGCAGACCTTGAACGGTCGGCCGTCGAAGGTCGGCCTCAAGGCCTTGAACTCGAAGCTGCTGACCGTGGCGCCGGGCATCTCCCGGCACAGCGACTCCATCAGCAGCGTGGCAATCAGCGGGCCATGCACGACCAGGCCAGGATAGCCTTCGACCTGCGTCGCGTAGCGACGGTCGTAGTGGATGCGGTGGCCGTTGAAGGTCAGCGCCGAGTAACGGAACAGCAGCACATCGTCGGCCACCACCTCGCGCTGCCACTGCGCGCCCGCGGGGGCCGGCTGCGGCGGTGGCTCGGCATCGCCAGGCTGGCGCGCGTCGCGGTAGACGATATCGTGGTACTCGACGATTGATGGCGGCGTGCTGCCCGCCGCTGCCGGATCGCGGTGCGGTTCGTGGTGCGGTTCGTGGTGCAGTTCGCGGTGAAATTCGTGGCGCACCTTCACAAACACCAGCGGCCCGCTGCGGCCCGGCTTGACGCTGACATCGTCGATCGTCGATACACGCCGGACCGCGTCGCCGACACACAGCGGCGAATGAAACGCGAACCGGCCGCCGGCCCACATCCGCCGTGGCAGCGGCACCGGCGGCAGGAAACCGCCTCGCGCGGCGTGGCCGTCGAGGCCGAGTTCGCTCTGGCGGTGCAGCGGCAGGAAGTACAGCCAATGCCACAGCGGCGGCAGTGGCGTGCCCGCCGGCATCGCCGCGGCAGTCAGGTCGAGCGTCGCAGCGAGAGCTCGCAAGGGCTGCGCGCCGATCTGGTCGTGCCGCGTTTCGCTGCGGCCGATCCAGCTGCGCAGGGCGGTGAGGTCACCGCCAAATGCCCTGGGGGCGCCGGGGGCGCCGGGGGCGCCGGGGGCACTGGATGTCAACGCATCGACATCCATTTGAAGAACATGAAGTTGTCGGCGCGCTGGTAGGCCTCGACATTTTTTTTCATCGCCCAGGCCAGCATCTGCTGGTGCAGCGGCAGGTGGCCGACATCGTCGCGGTGGATCGTCAAGGCCTCGTGGATCATCGCGTCGCGTTTGGAGGGCACGGTTTCCGACTGGATCGCGGTGACCAGCTCGTCGATGCGCGGGTTGCTGTAGGCGCCCAGGTTCCATGCGCCGCGCCCGCCGCCGGGGGTGGCCACGAGCGAGAACAAGGCGTTGTGGGCGTCGTAGCCGGCGGGGCTCCAGCCGGCCATGAAGAAGCTCGTCTCGCGGCGCAGCGCCCGCGGGAAGTAAGTGGTCTTGGATTCGGCCTGCACCGTGACCTTGACGCCGACGCGGGCCAGATAGCCGGCCACCGCCTGGCAGATTTCGGAGTCGTTGACGTAGCGGTCGTTGGGGCAGCTCAGGGTCACCGCAAAGCCGTCGGGATACCCCGCCTGCGTGAGCAATTGTTTGGCCGCTGCCGGGTCGTAGGGCAGGCGCTTGTCGAGATCCTTGCGGTAGCCGCGGATACCGTCGGCGATCATCAGCGCTGCCGGCTGTGCCGCACCGCGCATCACGCTGCGGATGATGGTGTCGATATCCAGCGCCTGGAAAAACGCCTGCCGCACCCGCTTGTCCTTGAAAGGATTGACGCCCTTGACGCTGGAAAACAGCAACTCGTCGCGCTTCTGATCGAAGCCGAGAAAGACGATGCGCGACTCCGGGCCCTGCACCACCTTCAGCGCCGGATTGGCCTGCAAACGCTGCACGTCCTGCAGCGGCACCGGGTCGATGACATCGACTTCGCCCGATGCGAGCGCGGCGACCCGGGTGCCGTCATTGGCGATCGGCATGAAGATCACCTCGTCGACATTGCCCTCGACCTTGCCCCACCAGCCGGGGTGGCGCTGCAGCCAGGTGCGCACGCCGGGCTGGCGCTCACGCAGCCGATACGGCCCGGTGCCGTTGGCCTGGAACGAGGCCTGGTTCTCGATACCCCGGCGGCGGTCCACCGGCCGCTCGGCCTTGTGCGTCTCGGCCCATTGGCGGTCCATCACATAAACCGTCGTCAGCAGCTCGGGCAGGATCGGATTCGGCGTGCTGGTTTCGATTTCGACGGTGTGCTCGTCGATGCGGCGCAGGTCCTTGATCGACGCCGTCTGCGTGCGCATGTCGGAGCCGTCGCCGCGCGCGCGCTGCAGCGAAAAAATCACGTCGTCGACGTCGAATGCAGCGCCATCGTGA
>JAYUSP010000281.1:0-5125 GCA_043755615.1 Betaproteobacteria bacterium | reverse complement strand
TCGACCTGCTCGTTGCTCGGCAGCTCCGGCCGCCGGCCGCCGTGGCGCGACAACTGTCGCGCCGCCTTGGACTTGGCCGCGCCATATTCGAGCCCGGTCTCGACGACCAGGCGCGCGGCAACGGCCGCGATTTCCTGGGTCGCCGAGCTGAAGGGCTGATCGAACATAGGGTGATTGTCGACGCGCATCAGGAAAGCAATTGTCGGGCCCGGCACCGGGCCTCGATCACGGCAACTCCACCGCGCCCATGCGCGCCACGATGGTCGCCGCGCGACTGCCGACATAGGCCGAGCCGGGGCGCTTTTCGAAGCGCTTGGGCGCCGGCAGCATCACTGCCAGCCGCGCCGCGGCGTCGGGCCCCAGGCGCGTGGCGTCAACGCGAAAGTAATGCATTGCAGCGGCCTGCGCGCCAAACACCCCTTCGCCCCATTCGACGTTGTTCAGATAGATCTCCAGGATGCGCTGCTTGCTCAGCAGCGCTTCGAGCATCAGCGTGACCACGAACTCCTGGCCCTTGCGCAGCACGGTGCGCTCGCCCGACAGGAATAGGTTCTTCGCCCGTTGCTGGGTGATCGTCGAGCCGCCGACGACCTTGGGTTCGGCGGCCTGGCGGGTGCTGGCGGCGGCCGCCTTGGTCTGCCGGGCCGCCCGCAGTGCCGCTTGCGCGGATTGTTCGGCATGTTGTTCCGCGCGCCTTTCGGCGCGCTGGTTTTTGCCCCAGGCTTTTTCGAGCGCCTCCCAGTCGATGCCACCATGCTCGACAAAGGCCGCGTCCTCGCTGGCGATCACCGCGCGCTTGAGCGCGACGCTGATCTGCGCGTAGTCGACCCACTCATGGCTCCAGGCTAGGCGGCCTTCGGTGACCAGCCGCCAGGCTTCGCTGCGCTGGTAGGTCGTCGACTGCGGGTCGATGAAATTCATCATCACGATGCGCGCGGCAAAGGTCAGCTGCAGCGCCAGCGTGCAGATCGACAGCAGCGCAGCGATGCGCAATGCGTGTGCGGCCACGGGTTTCATCGCGCCATCGTCATCGTCATCGTCACGCCGCGGCTTGCAGGCGCGCGCGCAGCGCGGCCAGCACCGGAGCGGTCTGCGGCCGCACGCCGCGCCACAAGAAGAAGGCCTGCGCGGCCTGCTCGACGAGCATGCCCAGGCCGTCGCGGGACGTCGCACCATGCCCCCGCGCCCACGCCAAAAATGGCTCGGCAGCCGGGCCGTACATCAGGTCGACGACCAGCGCGCCGGCGGCCAGTACATCGGCGCCGATCGGCACCGCCGCACCGGCCACGCTCGACGCGCTGGCGTTGATGACGATGTCGAACGGTGCGCCGAACGCCGCAACCGCTGCCGCCGCCGCGGCCACCGCCCCAGCGTGCAGCGCGACGTGATGCTGATCGGCCCAGGCGGCATGCTGCGCGACCAACGCGCCAGCCTTGTCCACGGTCCGGTTGACGACCGTGACTGTGGTCGGCCGGCAGGCGATGAGCGGCCCCAGCACCCCAGCCGCGGCGCCGCCGGCACCGATCAGCAGCAAGTGCCGGCCGGCGACGGACAAGCCGACGTTGACCTCGATATCGTGCACCAACCCGGCGCCGTCGGTATTGTCGGCAAGCCAGCCGCCCGCGTCGAAGCGCAGCACGTTCGCGGCCTGCGCCAGCGTCGCGCGAGGGGTGCGGTTTGCGGCGAGTGCAAAGGCTTCGAACTTGAACGGCATCGTGACGTTGCAGCCGCGCACCGGGCCGGCGCCGGCATCGTGGCCCACATCACCGCCAGCAGAGTCACCAGCAGCGTCACCAACATCCGCGGCGAGTGCGTGGACCGCTGCGGCAAACCCGTTGAGCGCACACAGGCGGCGCTCGTAGACCAGCGCCTGCTGCGTCTGGCGCGCGAACTCGGCGTGGATGAAAGGCGACTGGCTGTGCGCCACCGGGTTGCCGAGCACGAAGTAGCGGTCGATGGTCATCTTGGTGGCGCACTCAAGGTCGTCTCGAAGCCGTCTTCGCGCGTGAAGCGAAAACGCGACGTGACGACGATCTGGTCGGCCTCGCGCCGCATCGCTGCGCTGAAGCTGCCAAAGGGCGCCGCCGCGCGAACGATCGCCAGCGCCCGCTGGTCGAGCAGGCGCGATCGTGACGGCCGCACGACCTCGGCTTCGACCACCTGCCCGGCGGCGTCGACGGTCACGTTCATCGTCAGCTCGCCATAGAGTTTGCGGCCCTGCGCTTCGGGGAAATCGCGCGTGCCACGGTCTTCGATGCGCCGCCGCAGCGCGTCGTAATAGAGGGCATAAACCTCTTCGCGGGTGGCCGGGCTGATGTAGCGTTTTTTCGGCCGCGCGTTTTCTTCGTTGACGCGCTTTTCGATTTCCGCCAGCAGGCGCAGGAGCTGGCGCCGGCGCTCGGCCTGGTCACGCTCCTGCGGACTGCCGGCGTCGCGCCGCGCTTCGGGCGGCGGCAGCAGCGCGACTTCGCGGCGGATCTGCGCCAGCAACTGCTGCTGCTCGTCCTGCAGGCGATCGATGCGCTTGCGCGCAAGCTCCGAAGAGTCGCCGGTTTCGAGCTGCGCCGAGACCGGCAGCGGCGATGTCGCGCGGCCGCTTTTGGCCTCGCCGCCGCCGGCCAGGTTGGCCTGCGCGATGGCCTGCGCCTGGGTCGGTTTTTCGTTCGACCGCGCGTTGACCAGAATCACTTCAAGCGGCGTATCGCTGAAGGCGCGGTTGAAGGCTTCGGGCGCAGCGAAGCGCAGCGTCAACAGCATCGCATGCGCGGCTAGCGAGATGCCCAGCGCCACCTGCAGCGTGGTCCATTGTCTGAACCAGTTTGCAGCGCGGTCGGCCGGCAGCCAGCGCATGGTGGTGGACGCGCTCGGCGCGCGTCAGGCCGCGGCCTGGGGCCGCGACTGCGCGGCTGGTTCGGTGGCGGCCGCGGCGTCGGTGGCTTCGTCGGCCGCGGCCGCGGCGGCGGCCGCGTCGGTCGCGTTGCCGGCCTCGTCGCCACCGAGATCGAACACAATTGCGATCGGGCCGGCAGCGCTCGCCGGGTCATCGGCGCTATCTTCGGTTTCATCGTTTTCAGCGGCCTCGGCCGCGGCGTCACCTGTGACCTGCGCGCCATCGAGCCGCGCCTGCAGCGAGGCAAATACATCCAGCGTCAACAGGTCGGTGCCGGTGATGCGCACACGCACCCGCGCGCCACGCGGCAGGCTGTCGCAACCAGCGGCGCGAAAGACCAGCGGCAGCGTGTCGGCGCGCACCAGGCCGTCTTTCATCACCGCGGCGTCGAGCTCGGTGACGGCGTTCTGCTCGAGCCAGCGCAGCGTCCAGTAACGCTCGATGCCGTTCTGGAAATCGTTGTACGCCGCGTAGGCCGAATCAAAGTTCGAGATGACCACAAACAGCGCCGTGTCCTTGGGCTTGAACGGCGCGGCCAGCGCCGCGGTGCGGCCATGCCGCGCGCAGGCAATGATCTGCCACTGGTTGACGAGGTCGACATAACGCCGCAACGGCGATGTCGACCAGCTGTATTGCGGCACGCCCAGGCCGGCATGCGGCTGCGGCTTGGTGCCCATGCGCACCTTGATACCCGGCGCCATGCTCGCCTGGCTGCGGTAGATGCCCGGCACGCCGCAGTCGGCGAGCCAGCCGCCCCAGGTGGCGTTGGCCAGGATCATTGCCTCGGCGACGATCAGGTCCAGCGGCGCGCCGCGCTGGCGCGTGCTGATCGAGACCCGTTCGCTGCCATCGGGTTCATCGGTGTTGCCTGCGCTGCGGTCGAGCTTGAAGTTGTAGTCCGGGCGGTTGAAGTTTTCCGGTTTGCCACGCGCCAGCTCGCGCAAGCCTTTGAGGTGGCGCGCCAGCCGAAACGCAAATGCCAGCTCCGGCGCAAAAGCGTAGTCCGCCGGCGAAACGCCCGTCAGGCTGGGTTCGGTGATCACGTTGTCGAGCTGGTCGTGGCGCAGGTTGGCCACGATCGGCACCTGCTCAAGCCGGGTTTGGCTGGCCTTCATTTCCAGCGTCAGCTCGTCAAACGTGAGGTACAGGCTGACGGCGGGGCAGTCGCGGCCGGCGGTCAGGGTGTAGGCCTGCACGACATCGTCGGGCAGCATGGTCAGCTTCCAGCCCGGCATATAAACCGTGGACAGGCGCTCGCGCGCCACCTTGTCGACCGGCGAATCGGCGCCAAAGGCCAGCGCCGGTGCCGCGATGTGGATGCCGAAGGTGACTCTGCCGCTGCCCAGGCCCTGCACGGACAGCGCGTCGTCGATTTCGGTGGTCGCCGAATCGTCGATCGAAAAGGCCTGCACCTCGGCGCGTGGCAAGGCCTCCTTGATCGCCGGGGCGGCCAGCGCCGGGAACGCGGTGCCTTTGGGGAACTGCTCGAAGAGGAACCGCTTCCAGTGAAACTGGTAGGCGCTGTCGATCGCGCCGGCGCTCTTGAGCATGTCCAGCGGCGCACGCTGCGAGCGCTTGGCGGCGTCGACCACGGCCTTGTACTCGGCGCTGTTTTTGTCCGGCTTGAACAGGATCTTGTAGAGCTGTTCGCGGATCGGCACCGGGCAACCGCCGGCCACGAGTTCCCCGGCCCAGGCCTCGATCTGCGCGGCGAGTTGTTTCTTGCGCTCGATGCCCAGCAGCGCGGCCTTGACGATCTCCTCGGGCGCTTTCTTGAACTGGCCCTTGCCGACACGGCGAAAGTAGTGCGGTGCGTCGAACAGGCGCAACAGCGCGGCGACCTGTTTGTCCAGCCCCGCCGCGGCGTCGAAATAGTCACGCGCAAACTGCACAAAACCGAAGTCACCTTCAGGCGCAAATTCCCAGGCCAGGTCAAGGTCGATCTCGGGCGCGATGCGCTGGCCAGCGGCGAGCAATTCGGTCGGTGCGGGCTGCTCGAAGCGCAGCAGCACATGGGCGGCCTTGACCTTGACCCGCTTGCCGGAGTCGAGCTCGACCTGCACCGAAGCCTCGGCTTCGGCCATCACGCGGCCGGCGAGGAATTTGCCGGCGTCTTCGAACAATGCATACATCGCTGCGATTGTCGCCGCTGGCGGCGCAATGCCTGGAAGCACGCCCGACTCAATCGAGCAGTTGCAGAAATTTCAGCAGATGCGGCAGGTGCGCGTCGAAGTC
>JAYUSP010000280.1:0-5165 GCA_043755615.1 Betaproteobacteria bacterium | reverse complement strand
GCTGCAAACGTCGGTGCATGCCGGCCATGCTGCGGAGATGGCGCGGCTGGCGGTCGTCGAGCGTTTTGGTGCCGACGCGTATTCGAGTGGGTTCAAGGTCCACACTTCGTTGCGCTCGACCGACCAGCAAGCGGCGTGGGCCGCGCTGCGCCGCGGCGTGCTCGACTTCGACCGCAAGGGCGCGTGGCGCGGGCCTGAAGCGCTGGAGAGCCTGCCGTCGGATGCCGACGCGGCGGCCCTGGAGCGCGCTGCGGCCAAGGCGCTGAAGGACCATCGCGACGACGAACAACTGCGCGTGGCGATCGTGTTGCAGGTGCTGCCCAAAGTACAGCCCAGGGAACTGCGCGTACAACTCGCCTCGGGCGAGCGGGTCGTGCTCGGCGCCGACGCACTGGCCTGGGTCGCGCCGGGCCTGGCGGCCAGGGCGCCGGCGGCGCTGCGCATCCAGCGCGGCTCGGTGATCCGCTTGCAGCGGCTTCAGCCAGCGCCACGCGCCGGCGGCGAGGCCCGCTGGGTGGTTGTGCAATGGCCGCAGGCACAAGCCGCGTTCGTCGCGCTGGACCCGCAGTCCGGCCGCGTGCGCGCCCTCGTTGGCGGCTTCGATTTCAGCCGCCAGCCCTTCAACCATGTCACCCAAGGATGGCGCCAGCCGGGGTCGAGCTTCAAGCCGTTTTTATATTCGGCCGCTCTCGAGCGCGGCGTGATGCCGGCAACGCTGATCGACGATGCGCCTTTCACCGCGGCGAATGGCTGGTCGCCGCAGAACAGCGACGGCCGTTTCGACGGGCCCTTGAGCCTGCGCGAAGCGCTGGTGCGGTCGAAGAACAGCATCAGCGTGCGCCTGCTGCAAACCGTCGGCATCGGCGCGGCGCGCGAATGGGCCGCACGCTTCGGCCTCGAAGCCACGCTCCACCCCGACAACCTGACCTTTGCGCTCGGCGCCGGCAGCACGTCGCCGATGCAACTGGCGCAGGCCTACGCGGTGCTGGCCAACGGCGGCTGGCGTGTCAACCCGGTGCTCGTCGAGCGCATCACCGATGCCAATGGCAAGGTGCTTTTCGAGGCGCCACCGGCAGCGCCGTTGAGCGAAGACGCACGTTCAGTGCCGGCACGCAATGTCTTCATCACCAACAGCCTGCTGCGTGACGTGGCCCGGGTCGGCACCGCGGCACGCGCGCAGCGCGAGCTCAAGCGCGGCGATGTGTACGGCAAAACCGGCACCACCAACGATGCCGTCGATGCCTGGTTCGCCGGCTTCCACCCGACCGTCGTCGCGGTGGCCTGGATGGGCTACGACGAACCACGCAGCCTGGGCGAGCGCGAGACCGGCGGCGGGCTGGCGCTGCCGATCTGGATCGGCTTCATGGCCCGCGCGCTCGATCGTGTTCCCGAGCAGGCCGCGCCGGCGGCGCCGCCGGGCCTGCATCGTGCGGCCGACGATTGGCTCTATGCGGAGTGGAGCGAAGGCGGCTGGATCACGCAGATCGCTGCCGATGGCGCGCTGACGATTGCAGCCATCCCTTCGCTGCCGCCGGCGACCACCCCAACCGTCGCCGTAGGGGCAGCGACTGGAGCGCCCCTGGCACCCATGCCCGCCGCAGCGCCGCTATGAGCGACGCTGCCGGCAGGCCCGTGTTGACTCCCGCCGATTTTGATTTCGACCTGCCGCCCGACCTGATCGCGCAGCGCCCGAGCGCCGAACGCAGCGCATCACGTTTGCTCGATGGCCGTGGCTTGGCTCCGGCCGACCGCATCTTCCGCGATCTGCCGACATTGCTTGATGCCGGCGACCTGCTCGTCTTCAACGACACCCGCGTCATCAAGGCGCGACTGTTCGGCCGAAAAGAGGCCAGCGGCGGCGCGGTCGAGATCCTGGTCGAGCGCATCGTCGCGCCGAACGAGGTCTGGGCGCACCTGCGCGCGAGTAAATCGCCGCGCGCCGGCGCGAGGTTGCGCATCAACGACGTGTTGGGTGCCGATGCCTTTGACGCCGAGGTTGTCAGCCGCTGCGGGCCGCAGGCGTCGATGTTCCATCTGCGCTTTGACGGCGACGTGCTCGCGCTGCTCGACGCGCACGGCCATGTGCCGCTGCCGCCGTACATCACACACGCTGATGGACCCGACGACGCGGCGCGCTACCAGACCGTCTTTGCCGCGCGGCCGGGCGCGGTGGCGGCGCCGACGGCGTCGTTGCACTTCGACGCTGCGGTGCTCGTCGCATTGCAGGCGCGCGGTGTCAACACGACGCGCGTCACGCTGCACGTCGGTGCCGGCACCTTCCAGCCGGTGCGCGTGGCGACGATTGCCGAGCATGTGATGCACAGCGAATGGTTTGAAGTTGGCGCCGATGCGGTCGCCGCCATTGAGCGCACCCGCGTTGCCGGCGGCCGCATCGTGGCCGCCGGCACGACCACGGTGCGCGCGCTCGAATCGGCAGCGCGCGGTGGCGTGTTGCGGCCGACCCTCGGCGACACCGATATCTTCATCACGCCGGGTTTTGAGTTCCGCGTCGTCGACCGGCTGATTACCAACTTTCATCTGCCGCGCAGCACGCTGCTGATGCTCGTCAGCGCCTTTGCCGGGCAGGCCCGGATGCAGTCGCTTTATCGGTATGCGATCGAACAGCGCTACCGGTTTTTCAGTTATGGCGACGCGATGCTGCTCGACCGCGTTGGCGCGGCGCCCGGGCGCCAAGCGTCTTGATTGTGGCCTGACCATGGCCTGACAATCCGGCGATGCTGAAGTTCGAAATCCTCCACACCGCCGGCCTTGCGCGCCGCGGCCGCCTGACGCTGAATCATGGCGTTGTCGAGACGCCGGTCTTCATGCCGGTCGGCACTTATGGCACGGTCAAGGGCGTGACGCCGCGGTCGCTCGAAACCATGGGCGCGCAGATCATTCTGGCCAATACCTTTCACTTGTGGATGCGCCCCGGGCTGGATGTCGTGCAGGCTTTTGGCGGTCTGCACCGCTTCGAAGGCTGGCCGCGGCCAATGCTCACCGACAGCGGCGGCTTCCAGGTCTGGAGCCTCGCTGGCAGTGACCGCGCCGACGGCCGGGGCCGCAGGATCAGCGAAGAAGGCGTGCACTTCGCGTCGCCAGTGAACGGCGACAAGCTGTTTCTGACGCCCGAGGTCAGCGTGCAGATCCAGACCACGCTGAACGCCGACATCGTGATGCAGTTCGACGAGTGCACACCCTACGAAACCGAAGGCCAGCGCACGACCGAGGCGCAGGCGCGCAGCTCGATGGCCTTGAGCCTGCGTTGGGCGCAGCGCAGCAAGGCCGAGTTTGAGCGCCTGGCGAATCCGAACGCGCTGTTCGGCATCGTGCAGGGTGGCATGTTCGAGAGCCTGCGCGCGGAGTCGGTGGCGCGCCTGGTCGAACTCGACCTGCCCGGCTACGCCGTCGGCGGCGTCAGCGTTGGCGAGCCCAAGGAAGAGATGCTGCGCATCATGGCGCACTCGCCACAGTTGCTGCCGGCGCACAAGCCGCGTTATCTGATGGGTGTCGGCACGCCTGAAGACCTGGTTGAAGGTGTCGCTGCGGGAGTCGACATGTTCGACTGCGTGATGCCCACCCGCAATGCGCGCAACGGCCGCCTGTTCACCCGCTTCGGCGACCTGAATATTCGCAACGCGCGCCACCGCGCCGACCAGAACCCGGTCGACATGAGCTGCCGCTGTGAATGTTGCACGCAGTTCAGCCGCGCTTACCTGCACCACCTCGACCGCTGCGGTGAAATGTTAGGGCCGATGTTGACCAGCGTCCACAACCTGCACTACTACCTGAATCTGATGGCTGAAATCCGGGCCGCGATCGAGGCCGGTGAGTTCGAGGCCTTTGTGCGCCAGTTCAAGGTCGACCGGGCCCGCGGTACGGGCTGAGCCGATGCCGCGCCGGCTGAGCCGGTGTCGCCGCAGTTACCAGAACTGCCAGTTCCCGGTCATCAGTACCCAGACGCCGAGCATCAAGTTCGTCACTGCGTGGGCGAGCACCGCGACCCAGAGTTTGCCGGTGCGCCAGTACAGCAGCGCGTAGACCAGGCCGGCCAGCACCGCGGCCAGCCACAGGTTGTGCGCGAGGGTGAAGACAAAGGTCGACAGCACGATCGCGCGCAGGCCGACTGCTGACGGCAACACCGATTCAAACACCGGCTGCTGGAGCCAGCGCATCAGGAAAGAGCGCCAGAAGAGCTCTTCCATCACCGGCACCACGAGCGCCGCACCGGCAAGGCGAAATGCCGCAAGCAGCCATTCGACCTGGCCATCAGGCCGCAGCGGCGTGAAACTTGCGCTGGCGCTGCCGAGTGTCATCCACGCGGCGTCGAGGTGGATCCACAACACAAAGACCAGCGCACCCGCGCCGACGGCCAGCAGGGTCTCGCGAAAATCGGGCAGGGTCTGGCGCGCCAGCTCGCCGTATTCGCGCCAGAGCACGACGAGCACGGTGCCGACGATCAGGGTCTGCACGGCGTACAGCCAGCGCGTGTCGAAGCCCCACGCGCCGTCTTCGGGCGCTGCACCGCGCAGCGCGAGCAGGGCCATGAAGAGCAGGAAGGGCAGCACTCGCATCGATGCCGCGCGGCTCAAGGGTGATCGCATCGCCAGGGTCCCTGAACGTTGTTGATTTTGGATATCGGAGTCGACATCAAGTATCGGCGAAAGCGAGTGCCGAAATTCACGACGCGCGTGCTGCGCCCGTGCTGTTCGGGCGTTGATTGCCACCTATTCACGGGTCGCCCCCGTGGCCACGGGGATGACGTTGCAGGCCCTGCGCCGGCACCATGCAGGCATTGCAAGAAGCACCCCGCTTCAAGCGTCGTTGGGATCACAAGACATCATGAAAACCACCTCTGCAATCGCCGCCGCGGCGCTGCTCACCCTGACCGGCATGGCGCAGGCGGTCACCGTCAACGGCAGCCAGTTCACAAACGGGCTCAACAGCCAGACCATCAACGGCGTCAACTTCACCGCCGTCGGCGGCAGCTTCGAGAAAAAGGCTGCCGGCCCGGTGATGGGGGTCGGCATCAGCAGCACCACCAGCGGCGAAATCGACATCGACGGCGAAGCAATTCGCGCCTCGTTTTCAGCGCTCGGCGCGCAGCATGTCGACAGCTTCACGCTCGGTCTGCTCTACAACGGCCCCGAGTACAACGACGTGCT
>JAYUSP010000279.1:0-5176 GCA_043755615.1 Betaproteobacteria bacterium | reverse complement strand
AGCCTTCGGCGTCGGCCACGGCGTGAAAGATCTCGAACCACGGCCGGTCGGCAGCCAGGCCGATGCGGATCATCGTCATCAGGTCTGGCGCGCCGATCCACGATCCCGGCTCGACATCTTCAACACGCGCGGCGAGCGCGCCGATGCGCAGGCAGGTCACAGCGATGCCATGCCGCTCGGCATAGACCCGGCACAGCGCCTCGCCATGCAGTTTGCTCGCGGCATAGTGCCCGTCGGGGCGCGGCGGCATGGTTTCGTCGATCGCTGCGTCACGTTCATACAGGCCCATCACATGCATCGAGCTGGCGAATACAAAACGCGACACGCCGGCAGCGGCGGCGCTGCGCAATAGCTGGCCCAGGGCCAGCGAGTTGCTGTCGAGCAGGTCTTGCACCGGCGCCTCCTTGGCGCTGCCGGCCAGGTGCACGATGGCGTCGATGCCTTGCACCACGCGGTCGCAAGTGGCGGCGTCCGTGAGGTCGGCATGGGCTGCGCCGCGCGCCGCAAGATCAACCTCGCGCAGCACAAACGGTTCACGCGCGATCAAGGGCAGCAGCAGCCTCGCCGCCGCCCCGCTGGCGCCGGTGACGAGCACCTGGCGTGCCGGCCGCGTGAAGTCGCGCAGCGCAGGCGGCATTGGTGCGGCTGTGATGCCCAAGGTCGAGCTCAAGCTGCGTTGCCGCAGTCGCATCAGCCGTCCTGTGATCCACGAAGCGACCATCGGTGTGCGCGGCGCAAACTCAGGGCGCGATGGCGGGGAACGCGGTGAACGCGGTGGGCGCGGTGGACTGGGGTGTGGTCAACGCGGCGCGGCGTCTGCGATCGATGGCTTTTTTGAACGCCATCAGAGCCGTCGCGCAATGTTCCTGGTTGCTCAAGCCTGCGGTCATGTTCGCGCCATGGCGGCGCACGCACAAGGTGACTTGTGGCAGGCGCTCGGCGGGCAGGCCGCTTTCGCGCAAGCGGTTGTACCAGTCGGTATCTTCACCAAAACGCATCGAGTGGTCGAACAGGCCGACACGCTCGAAGGCCTGGCGGCGGTACAGGCCGGCGCCGATGTAATACGGGAACGATTCCGCCGGGTTGCCCTGGCGCTCGAAGACGCCGCTGGCCGGGTCCAGCGTGAGCATCTGCGCGTAGCCGTGCGCGACGACCAGTTCCGGCCGCGCGCTGAGTGCCGAACTCAACGAGCGCAGGTTGTCGGCGGGCCAGAGGTCATCGACATCGAGGAAGGCGATGAAGTCGCCCGACGCATCGCGGATGCCGCGGTTGCGCGCCGCGGCCGGGCCGGCGTTGTCCTGGCGGAAAAAGCGCACGTCCACCGGCAGCGCCGCGATGGCCGCTTCGATGCCGTCGCTGGAGCCGTCGTCGACGACGACGATTTCCAGGCACGGATAGTTCTGCGCCAGGATGCTGTCAATCGCCTGGCCGATGAAGTGCGCGCCGTTGTAGACCGGCACGATGACGCTGATCAGCGGCGGCTGCACGGCCACGTCCTTTGCGGTTTGATTCTCGTTGCCGGCGGCGCCTTGCTGTGCGCGCTCGCGCAGCGTGGCGTCGTCCAGCGCCAGCAGGTCGCGGATCGCCCGCACCACAAGCGCCGGGTCGCTGCCGAGATGGATCTCGAAGCCCGGCAGGCACTGGATCATGCGTTCGATGAAGTCCTGCGTCTGCTGGCCCGCATAGGGCAATTGCGACAAGGTGGTGAACGCCGCGGCGCGGCTCAGTGTCAGGCGGTCAGCGGGCACCAGGTCGGTGTGTGCTTGCGAAAAAACGCGCGGCGTGAGCACCGCGCGCAACGGCATGCCGCGCAGGATCTGCGGCTCGAAGTCGGGGTACAGGTGCATCACCGCCTTCTCGCCGTCGATCGACGGCATGTTGACGATATACGGCGCCAGCGACGGAAACTTGACCACGTCCTGCGCATTGAGCTTGGCCGTGCTGTACAGGCTGTAGACCATCGGCGTCGGCTCCAGGCGCACCGCGAGGTAGTCGTCGGCGGCATACGACAGGCCGTAGACCAGCGAGGTCAACGCAGTCGTCGATTTGCCGACGCCGCCCTTGCCGGTGATCAGCACCGCGCCGTCTGCACTGCCCACCGCGGCGGCGTGCAGCAGTTGCGCGCCGCTGCGCTCCAGGCACCAGTGCAGCATCGTGCGCAGCGGCGAGGCTTTGGTCCAATACGGCAGCTGCGCGGTATCGCGAATCCAGAAGACACCGATACCTGATTCGAGGTCCATCACGTTGACCGAATATTCGATCCAGTGGAATGCGGTGCGATAACGTTCGCTGGTGAAACCCCAGAGGTCGCCGCGGTCGGTGAAGTGATCGCGCGAGCAGGGTGGTGGCGGGATCGTGACGCCGCTGGAGCGGCCGTCCCAGACATGCACCGTGGTCTGTGCCGGCCCGGCATCGTGCACCACCAGATGGCGCAGCGCGGGCAGCAACTCGGCTTGCATCGTTGGCCCTGCGAAGACCAGGTCGATGCGCAGGCCGGCGACGTCGAGCGCCACGGTCTGGCTGCCCACAGTGGCTTCGGCGGCCTGGGTCGCGGCCATCACGGCGCCAAAAAATGCAGCTTGTTCTTCTTCGGTTCTAACGGCGTAGTCCATCGGGTACTTCCTGAAGTCGGCGGAGAGATCGGGGGTCAGGCGGCGACGGGCATCGCTGCGGGAGCCGGTGCTGGCGAAAGTGCCGTTGCGGGTGCCGGTGCCGGTGCGGCGGCCGGAGGCGGCACGCTCGCCAGACGGCCGTTGCGCAGTTCGTAGGTGCGGTGGACCATGTCCAGCACCCGCGCATCGTGGCTGACGAGGATGATCGTGGGCGCGTCTTCGAGGCGCGCCAGCGCGTGCATCAGTTCGGCCACCGCTTGCACGTCGAGGTGGTTGGTCGGCTCGTCGAAGATCAATGCGCGGGGCGAACGCAGCAGCGCGCGTGCGATCGCGATGCGCTGGCACTCGCCGCCTGAAAGCGTGGTGCCGGAGTCACCGACGATGGTGTCGTAACCCAGCGCCAGCGCCGAGATGAAGTCGTGCGCGCCGGCGAGCCTGGCTGCGGCGAACATCGTCTCTTCGGGCACGTCCGGGCTGCCGTAACAAAGGTTGCTGCGCACGCTGCCAAAAAAGAAGCCCGACTGCTGCATGACGACGCCGATCTGGCGCCGCAGCGCGCTGGTGTCGAGATCCTCGTAGGCCTGGCCGCCGCTGCGCACGCTGCCGGCGTGCGGGCGCACGAGGCCCAGCAGCATATGCAGCAAGGTCGTTTTGCCGGAGCCGTTGGCGCCGATGATGGCGACACGCTCACCGGGCGCGACCTTCAGATCGAGGCCTTGCAGCACCGGCGCTTCGGGGTAGGCAAATGCCACGCCGCGCAACTCGAAGCCGCCGGCAAATGCGATCTGGCCGCTGCCGCTGTACACCGCGCGAGGATCGGGTTCGAGCAGCGCGGCCAATTTGTCCATCGACAGGCCGGCCGAGACAATTTCGGCGCTGCCTCGCGAGACCGTCGACATCGCGCCGTTGAGCAGCGTCGCGCCAAAGTAGAAGGCCAGCAACTCGCCGATCGTCAGCCGCCCTTGGGCGACTTGAAGGCCGCCAAAAACCAGCAGCACGATGCCGGCGACGCCGGTTACTGCGGTCTGCATCTGGCCGTGCACCGCAAAGCTCCACGACATCTGTTCACCGTCCTGGGCGAGGCGGCGCAAATGCGCTTTCTGGCGCGCCAGTTCTTCGCGCTCGTAGCCTTGAGCGCGGGTCAGGTCGATCTGCCGCAATACAAACGAGACGCCTTTGTTGAAGGCCTCGAAGGCGCTTTGAAAATGCGCCACATCACGGCGGACGCCGCGGTTGGTCAGCCTGGCGACGGCCCACAGGGCAGGCACCACCAGCGCCACGAGCAGCACGAGTATCGGGCTGTAGACCAGCAGCACGCTGAACAGCGCCAGGCTCGAAAAGATTGCAGGCAAGACATTGGACAGCGCGCCGCTGCAGACCACGTCGATGCGCTCGCTTTCCTGCACGATGCGGTTTTGCAGGCGGTCGATCTCGTTGCGGCTGAGGCCCTCGCGGGTGTTGGCGTAGATGCGACTCAAGAGGTCTTCACGCAGGCCCAGCACGGCGCTCTTGATCATGTGCACGACGCGGCGCCGCAGCAACAACGAGACCCCGATGACCGCCAGTCGGATCAAAACGATGCCGGCACCGACGATGAACAGCAGGCCGATATCGAGCTGCGGGATCGCGCGGTCGAAAACCAGCCTGACCAGCCACAACACCGGCAGCACCGACAACGACAGCAGCGCCGCGGCGGCTGCGTGGGCGATCAGGCCAGCGCGGTGCGGCCGAAGATAGGGCAGAAAAAGTCGCCACGCTTGCGGCGCCGCAGCAGCCACGGTTGATGCCGGCGTGGGCCGGGTCGGATCAGCTTGCATGGGGGCGGCTCGCGAACTGCGCAAGGAGCGCGCGCAGCGGCCGGCGCACGAGCCGGGAATAGACGCCGTAAAGGACAAACGGCACCAGACCGCGGATGCGCTTCATGCCCCACGAATAGCGCAGGTATTCGAGAAAACCAAACAGCCAGGTCAGGTGACCGCCGGGCGGCGCGCGACGCCCGAAGCGCGCCAGCGCCAGGGCCAGTGGCCCAAGCATGGTGTTGTAGATCTCGTCCTGGTTGCGCAGGATCGTGTGCGCTTCGAGGCGCTGCAGCCAGTCGCGCGGATGGAATTCCATCGCGACGATGACGGCCACCGGAATCTGCGCGTCAAAGCGGCTGTGCAGGTAGCGCAGCGCGATGCCGACGCGGTGTGTGAGCCGGTATTCACGGGCAAAGGCCACGAAGGCGCGCCAATCGATATCGGCCGGCCGCTGGCGCAGCACCTGCATCGCGTCGGGCACCCAGCGCACCGGCGGCTCGAGGTTCCAGCGCATGCCGTGGATCAGCGTGTGCAGCAGCATCATCGTCGGGTTCGGCATCTCGATGTCGTGCCCGGCCAGCGCGAAGGTTTCCGACGTTGACCAGAACGCCGCCTCGGCACCGGGGCCGCAGTCGAAGACCAGGTCCCAGTGCAGGTCGAGCTCGCGGCCGTCGTCGGCGCGCAGCGGCAACGCGTGGGCGTAGTGCAGCGCGTCGTTGTTGATGGCGTGCAGCGGCTTGAAGCCGATCTCGCCGAGCACCTGCA
>JAYUSP010000278.1:0-5178 GCA_043755615.1 Betaproteobacteria bacterium | reverse complement strand
AACCCAGCCGATACCCTCTGCGCTGCCCGGTGGCAGCGCCGGCCTGCCGCCTTTGCCATTGCGCCCGGGTGCAGCCCCGGCCTCGGCGGCCGCGATGCGCAACGCCGGCACCTACTACGACGCCGCGGAGCCCGATGAGTTGCCGGCGCTGCCGCCGCTGCCCGACCTCGACATCGCGGCCGAACCGTCGCTGCGCACGATGGCCGCCTCGCTGCCGCCAGTGACGATGGCCGCCGGCCTCGGGCCGCTGTCGCCGGTTTCGCTGCCGGGCGCGCACCAGGTGGCCGCCGGGCTGGCGTACAACTTCGAGGTCGAGGTCAGCGAGATCGTGCACGACCCCGATCTCGACGAAGCCGTGATCGCCTTTGCCAACGCCGACTTCACGCTCTGCGAAAAATCGTTGCAGCGCCTGACCGCGACCACGGGCGCACGGGCGCGTCACGCCGAGACCTGGCTGGTGTTGTTCGACCTCTATCGCGCCACCGGCCAGCAGCCGCGTTTCGAAAGCCTGGCGCTGGACTACGCGCAGCAGTTTGGCTGGTCGGCGCCGCAGTGGTTTTCGCTGCCCAAGCTGGTTGCCGATGCCGTCGCCGAAGAACGTCCGCGGCCGGTGCATGTGGCCGGCGAAATCGGCTGGATTTGCCCGGAAGCGCTGGACCTCGACGCGGTGGGCCGGCTGCGCTCGCAGACCCTGCAGATGCCGCTGCCCTGGGTCTTTGACTGGAGCGGGCTCAAATATATCGATGCCGAGGCCGCGACCCAGCTCTCGGCGGTGATGCGCGTCTGGGCCGGCCAGATGCTTGAGATGCAATGGATCAACGGCGAACGGCTCTTCACCGTGCTCGCCGAAGCCGCGCCGACCGGCGTGCGTGATGCCGACCCGTCGTTCTGGCTCGCCCGCATGGACGCCCTGCGCCTGGTCAACCGCGCCGACCAGTTTGACGAGGCAGCGATCGACTACTGCGTCACCTACGAGGTTTCGCCACCGTCGTGGGAGCCCACACGCTGCGTGGTGCGCATCGGTGGCTCGGGGCTGTCGACGCGCACGCCGGCGCTGTCGATGATCAGCGAGATCTCGACCAGCTTCATGGAGTCGGGCCTGATCGACGACCATGGCGGCACGGTCCAGGTCTCCACGGTCGAGCTGGCCGGCCAGCTGATTGGCGATATCGGTGCCACGCTGGAGCGGCTGAACTCGCAGCTCGGGGCGTCGCCGATCGTCCAGGTGACCTGCACCAAGCTGATCCGGGTCGACTTCATCGCCGCCGGCGACCTGCTGAACTGGGTGCTCGCCAAGCGCAATGAAAACCGCGCCGTGCACTTTGTCGACGCGCACCGCCTGGTGGCGCTGTTTTTCGGCGCGATGGGCATCAACGAACATGCCAAGGTGCAGGTTCGCAAGGTATGAGCGGTGGCACTGAGGTTTTCCACGGCACCACGATCCTGAGTGTGCGGCGTGGTGCCCAGGTCGCGATGGGTGGTGATGGCCAGGTCACGCTCGGCGCGGTGGTCGTCAAGGCCACTGCGCGCAAGGTGCGCAAGCTCTACCGCGACCAGGTGCTGGCCGGTTTTGCCGGCTCCACCGCCGACGCATTCACGCTCTTCGAGCGCTTCGAGGCGAAGCTCGAAAAACACCAGGGCCACCTCGTGCGGGCCGCCGTCGAGCTGACCAAGGACTGGCGCACCGACCGCGTCTTGCGCCGTCTCGAAGCAATGCTCGCGGTGGCGGACAGAACGGCGTCGCTGATCATCACCGGCAACGGCGATGTGCTGGAGCCCGAACTCGGCATCGTGGCGATCGGCTCCGGCGGCGCCTTCGCGCAGGCCGCGGCGCGGGCGCTTTTTGAGCACACGCCGATGCCGCCAGCCGAGGTCGTCAGGCAGTCGCTCGTGATCGCCGGCGACCTGTGCATCTACACCAACCAGCAGCACACCATCGAGACCTTAGAGTGACCGCAGGCATGACCCCGCAGGAGATCGTGTCCGAGCTCGACCGCCACATCGTTGGCCAGGCCGCGGCCAAGCGGGCGGTGGCGATTGCACTGCGCAACCGCTGGCGGCGGATGCAGGTCGATGAAAAGCTGCGCGGCGAGATCACGCCGAAGAACATCCTGATGATCGGCCCCACCGGCGTTGGCAAGACCGAGATCGCGCGCCGGCTGGCGCGCCTGGCCGACGCGCCTTTTGTGAAGGTCGAAGCGACCAAGTTCACCGAGGTCGGTTATGTCGGCAAGGATGTCGACACCATCATCCGCGACCTCGTCGAAGTCGCGGTCAAACAAGAGCGCGAGCGCCAGATGCGCGGCAAAAGGGCACTCGCCGAAGACGCCGCCGAAGACCGCGTGCTCGACATCCTGGTGCCGCCACCGCGCCACGTCGGCTTCACCAGCAGCAGCAGTGGCAGCAGCAGCAGTAGCAGCAGTCAGGGCGACAGCGCGCCGGCCGACAGCACCGCCCGCCAGGTGATGCGCAAGCGCCTGCGCGAAGGCAGCCTGGCCGACAAAACGATCGAGATCGATGTCGCGCAGCCCAAGCCGGCGGTGGAGATCATGGGGCCGCAGGGCATGGAAGAAATGGCCGACCAGCTCAAGGGCCTGTTTTCGCAGCTTGGCCCCGGCCGGCGCGAAACGCGCAAGCTGAAAATCGCCGACGCGCTGCGTCTGCTGGTCGAAGAAGAAGCCGGCAAGCTGGTCAACGACGACGATATTCGCGCTGCCGCGGTGACGCAGGCCGAGAGCAACGGCATCGTCTTCATCGACGAGATCGACAAGGTCGCCTCACGCGGCGAACATGGCGGCGCCGAGGTCAGCCGCCAGGGAGTGCAGCGCGACCTGCTGCCGCTGGTCGAAGGCACCGCGGTGAATACCAAGTACGGTGTCGTGCGCACCGACCACATCCTGTTCATTGCCTCGGGGGCCTTCCACCTCGCCAAGCCGAGTGACCTGATCCCCGAACTGCAAGGGCGCTTCCCGATCCGCGTCGAGCTGTCGTCGCTGTCGGTGGCCGACTTCGAAGCGATCCTGACGAGCACCCATGCCAGCCTGGTCAAGCAGTACACCGCGCTGCTCGCGACCGAAGGCGTGCTGCTTGAGATCCTCCCGGCCGCGGTGCGGCGGCTGGCGCAGATCGCCTTTGACGTCAACGAGCGCACCGAAAATATTGGCGCGCGCCGGCTCGCCACGGTGATGGAGCGGCTGCTCGACGAGATCAGCTTCGACGCGCCGAACCGCGGCGGGCAGACGGTGGTCATCGACGCGGCTGACGTTGACGCGCGCCTGGCCGAGCTGGCCAAAAACGAAGACCTCTCGCGCTACATCCTGTAGGCCCCGGGCGTGGAGTCGCCCGTCGGCTCAAGCGCGCTACGGCGCGCGTCAGGTCAACCGCGCCGCGCCTGCAGGGCGAGCAGGCCGTCGAAGATCAGCGCATCGATCAGCTCATGTTCGATCTGCAGGCTCGGCGCGACCTTCCAGGCGGCGCCACCAGTCATGATCGTGCGTGGCAACAGGCCGCTGCGCTGCGCCAGATGCCGGTGCAGGCGCTCGATCGCGCCAGTGATCGCGTAGGTGCCGCCGCTGGTCAGCGCATCGCTGGTATTGGTCGGGAAGTCGACCACATTGCCGGTCGGCACACGCAAGCCTGCGGTGCCACTTTCGAGCGCGCGCAGCATGATGCCGTGGCCGGGCAGGATCAGCCCGCCCAGGAACCGCCCTTCGACGTCGATCGCGTCGACGGTGACCGCGGTGCCGATCATCACCACCAGCGTGGGGCAGACCTGCGGCCCCGCAAGCACATGCCAACGCGCGCCGATCTGGGCCACAAAACGATCGGTGCCGAGCCGGCCCGGGTGGTCGTAGCCATTGACGATGCCGCCACCCGCCGCAGCAGCGACAACCCAGCGCGGTGCCACGTCCCAAAGCTCGAGCTGCTCTTCAACACGCCGGCGCACCGCGTCGCCAGCGACATTGCAGCCGATGATCTGCGTCGGTGCCGGCAGTACCTTCCAGTCGCCGTCGGTCAGCTCCTCGATCGTCTCGAGAAAAACCGCGCCGCTGGCGATGGCTTCGGCCCCCGGTTGCGCCGACGCGTAGAGCGCCCATTTCAGGCGTGTGTTGCCGATATCGATGGCCAGCAATGTCATGGCTTGCCCTGTTTACCCGGGTGCGATGGTAACGAGGCTGCGCGCCGAGGCGCGCGATGCGGGGTTAACCAGGGCACGGCCACCACGTGGCCGGGACCCGACCACGACACCACCACCACACGCGGGCCCCGCGCACGCAGCACCGCGCCCGGCGCCAACCGGCGGTGGCATCATCGGCGGCCGCCATCGATTGCCACGCCCATGACCGATCTGTCTGCCGAAGCCCAAGCCCTGGCCAACTACAAGCCGACGAACAAGGTGCGTTTTGTCACCGCGGCTTCGCTCTTCGACGGCCACGACGCAGCCATCAACATCATGCGCCGCATCCTGCAGGGCATGGGCTGCGAGGTCATCCATCTCGGCCACAACCGATCGGTCGACGAGGTCGTGACCGCCGCGCTGCAAGAAGACGCGCAGGGCATCGCGATCAGCAGCTACCAGGGCGGGCATGTCGAGTATTTCAAATACATGATCGACGCGCTGCAGCGCCGCGGCGGCGGCCAGGTGCAGGTTTTCGGCGGCGGCGGCGGGGTCATCGTGCCGGCCGAGATCAACGAGCTGCAAGCCTACGGCGTGGCACGCATCTACAGCCCCGAAGACGGCCAGCGCATGGGCCTGGCCGGGATGATCGGCGAGATGGTGATGCGCTGCGACCACGCCATGCCGGCGCAGGCGCCGACCATCGTGGCCGCGCTGCAGGGGCACAGCGACAGTGCCTGGCGTGCGCTGGCGCAGGCCATCACGGCGCTCGAAAACGGCACTGCCGATGCGGCTTTCAAAACACAGGTCGCACTGGCCGCAGCGGCCAGCAAAACACCCGTGCTGGGCATCACCGGCACCGGCGGCGCCGGCAAATCCAGCCTCACCGACGAGCTCATCCGACGCCTGCGGCTGGATCAGGGCGATGCGCTGCACATCGCCGTCATCAGCATCGACCCGTCGCGGCGCAAGAGCGGCGGCGCGTTGTTGGGCGACCGCATCCGCATGAATGCAATCTCGCCTTGGGGCGAAACTCAGCGGGTTTTCATGCGCAGCCTGGC
>JAYUSP010000277.1:0-5179 GCA_043755615.1 Betaproteobacteria bacterium | reverse complement strand
ACTCTGCGCGGCAGCCCGTGCAGCGCGGCGTGGAAACGCAGGTTGCGCTCGACACTGAGGTCCAGGTCCAGCGACATCTGCTGGAAGACGACGCCGATCTCGGCCAGCGCCTTGGTCGGCGCGTGGCGCAGCGAGTGGCCGGCGACCTCGACCTTGCCGGCGTCGGCCGCAAACAGCCCGGTGAGCACCTGGAACAGCGTCGACTTGCCAGCGCCGTTGGGGCCGAGCAGCACGACAAACTGGCCCGGCGCTATATCGAAGCTGAGCTCATCGAGCGCCACGCGATCGCCATAACGTTTGACAAGCGCGCGTACCGAAAGTGCGGCGGGTGCGGCCAGCGCAGCGGGTTGACTCGACACGGATTTCAGGACCAGCGCAGCCGGCGATAGATCTTGTTGCGGCTGATGCCCAACTGCTTGGACGCCGCCGAGATGTTGCCGCCGGCAGCGGCCACGGCGCGGCGGATGGCGTCGAGCTCCAGGGTGTGCAAGGGGCCTTCGACCTCGCTCGCCGCCGCGCCGGTGCTGGCCGCTGCCAATGCGGCCGCAGCGGCAGCCGCAACTGCATGCTCCTTGACTTCATCGAGCACGTCGTCGCCGAGGTGGTAACGCGTGATCGTGCGTTCGCCGCCGGCCATCACGCAGGCGGTGCGCAAGACGTTGAAGAGCTGGCGCACATTGCCCGGCCAGGTGTAGCCGAGCAGCAAGGCTTCGACGTCAGCGGCGAGCACACGGCGCACACCACCGCCTTCGCGCTCGAGGATCTTGCGCGTCAGGCTGAGCAGGTCGGTGCGCTCGCGCAGTGGCGGCAGTTTCACGGCCAGCCCGTTGAGGCGGTAGTACAGATCCGGGCGAAAGCGGCCCTGGTCCATCGCCTCGCGAAGGTTGCGTTGCGCGCCGCAAATGATGTGCACGCTGACGCCGACCGACTGCGTGCTGCCACCGGGCGTGATCTGGCGCTCGACGAGCACCCGCAGCAGCCGCGCCTGCAAGGCGTCGGGCAGGGCGCCGATTTCGTTGAGGAACAGGGTGCCGCCGCTGGCCTGCACCATGCGCCCGACGCTGCCTTTGCGGCGCGCGGCACCCGGCGTTTCGTCGTCGTGGCCAAACAGCTCGACCTGCAGCAACTCGCCCGCCATCGAAGCGCAGTTCAGCGCCACGAAGGGCCGCTTGGCACGCACCGAATCGGCATGCAGTGCCCGCGCGACAAGCTCCTTGCCGGTGCCCGATTCACCCAGGATCAGGATCGGCACATCGCTGTTCACCACCCGCTGCAGTTTGTCGAGCACCAGGTTCATCTGCGCGTCGCCGGTGCGCAGGCTGTCGAGTGATGTTTCGCGGGCCGGTGATGCAACCTGGGGTGCTGGCGCCGCGGCCACCGCTGCGCCGGCAATGGCACCCGGCGCGGGGGCCGGGTACGTCGCACCGACGCCGGCGATGGCCGACCAGACCCGCCACTCGAATTGCGCGTGCAGATGGAAGGCGCGGCCGTCGGCCAGGTGCACCGACATCGGCGTGCCCAGCGGCGCCCGAAAGCGGTCGACCAGGGTGCTCACCGAAATGCCGAACAGGGATTGCAGAGAGTGCGCACGCAGCCCCACCCCGCTCATGCCGAGTTGTTCGATTGCGCCGCGGTTGGCGCCGACGACGCGGCCATCGACACTGATCGCCAGGATGCCTTCCATCAGCGTGCCGATGAATTCGCCTCGGCTGTGCAGGTGCAGGCGCAGCACGTTGCGGTGATCGTCGGTAAGCCAGTGGTTTTCGATCATGCGCGCCGACATCTTGACCAGCGCCATCGTGTGTTGGTGGTAACCGCGCTGGTCGCCGGAAACGTCGAGCACGCCGAGCATGTTGCCGCGCGGGTCGAGGATCGGCACCGCGCTGCATGTCAGGAACTGGTTGGCGTGCAGATAATGTTCGTCGGCATGCACGAGGGTCGGCGTTTCGCGGATCAGGGTCGTGCCGACGGCATTGGTGCCCTTCGCAATTTCAGACCAGTCGGCGCCGGGTTGCAGCGCGACCTTGGATGCGCGGGCAAGAAATTCGTCATCGCCGACCGAGTGGATGATGATCCCGGCGGCATCGGTCAGCACGACCATGCTCTGGCTGTCGACGATCTGGTCGTAGAGCATGCCCATCACCGGCGCGGCATGGTCGAGCAGGCGCCGGTTGCGGTCGCGCGCGACCGCCAGGTCAGGCCGGCCGAGCGGTGAAAAATCGGGCAGCTCGATGCGCGATACACGCAGCGCCGCACAACGCTCGTGGGATTCGTCGATCGCCGCGACATGCGCCTCGTTCAACTTCAGGCCCGACGCGATCGGGCGTACCGACGCCGCGGCATTGCGGCGCGCCGCGGGCAGATCGGCAGTCAGGGCTGAACTGCGGCGCAACGGTTTACTCCTATGGCGGGTGCGTCGAATGCGCGCCTGCTGCGCGGAATTGTGCGCCATCGATGGCCGATCGACAGGCTCGGGTTCGACCCTGATGCAGCGTGCCATTCCAACCCCCGGTAGCCCGAAAGCGCGTGCTCAGCGCGCGTGCGGCAGCGCGGCTGTGTCAAAAGAGAACAGCGTCGACGCCGATCCGGGGCCGGCCGGCGACCAGGCCAGTGATCAGGCCAACGATCGGGCGGGCGATCACGCGTCGGCTGGCGCCGGACGTGCCGATGAATCGGCGGCCTGCCGCCAGGCCGAAACCAGCACCTGCTGTGACGCCGCGAGCAAGATCACGAACAGCGCCGCACTCCAGAATTCATAAGGCACGCCGAGCAGATTGACCGCGGCGTCAGCACACGATGCACGCGGCGCAAAGATCTCCGGCAGCAGGCCGTCCAGGCCGAGGCCGTTGACGATTTTGTCGGCCAGCGTCTGGTTGCACGAGGTCGACGATGCGGCGACGAAGTGCTGCCACATGGCGGCGGCGATGCCGGCCGCGGCCAGCATGTCGACGCCGACGGCGGCGCCGATCGTGCCGCTGCGCGAAGAGCAGACCACGCCGATCAAGGCCATCAAAGCGATCGCGACGAAGATCAATCGCTGCAAGACACACCAGGGGCAGGGCTGCATGTCGTAGACATGCTGCGAGACCAGTGCCGCGCCCACGGCGGCCAGGCTGAGCGCGGCAATGGCCCCGAACGCGACGCGCGTTGAAAGGCTCATTCGACTTCGGCGATGAGTTCGATCTCGACGCAGGCGCCAAGCGGGATCTGCGCCACGCCGAAGGCGCTGCGTGCGTGTGCGCCGGCCTGCGGGCCGAAGACTTCGCCGAGCAGTTCCGAGCAGCCGTTGGTCACCAGATGCTGCTCGGTGAAGGTCGGTGTGCTGTTGACCAGGCTCATCACCTTGACGATGCGCCGGACCTTGTCGACGCTGCCCAGCGCCGCGGCCAGGGTGCCCATCAGGTCGATCGCGATGGCGCGTGCGGCGGCCTGGCCTTCTTCGGTGGTCATCGTCAGGCCAAGCTGGCCGACCCAGGCTTTGCCGTCTCGTTTGGCAATATGGCCGGAGACAAACAGCAGCTTGCCGGTTTGCACAAAAGGCACGTAGGCAGCGGCCGGCGTGGCCACCGGCGGCAGCGTGATGCCGAGGGCGGCGAGGCGGCTGGAAGCGGTCATCGGGAGTCCTTGCAATGCAGTGTGGCGAGCGGCCGGGATGCCGCGCGGCTGAATCGATTTTGGGGCGCGCAGCATCCTACACTGCACCGATGGCAGGCCGCATCGACGCGAGTGCGCGGATCACGCTGGCGGCGCTGGCCTGGCTTGCCGGCATCGCTTGGCAGTTGCAGCAGGCGGCGACGCTGCCGGCGGCAACGGCCGCGGCGTTGGTGGTGGGCGCACTCGGCGCCGTCATCGCGCTGGTGCTGCTGATGCCGCTGATGCCGCTGATGTGGCGCTGGCCGCGGGCTGCTGTCGTCAATCTGGTGCTGCTGCTGCCCGCACTGGCGCTGGCCGGTTTCGCAGTCACCGACTGGCGCGCCGGCCAGCGTCTGGCCGACCGGCTCGACCCCGCGCTCGAAGCCGAAGATCTGGTCGTCACTGGCGTGATTGCCGCTTTGCCGCGCCTGTCGCCGATTGGCGCGCGTTTTGTGTTCGAGGTCGAGGCCGCCACGCTGCGCGGCGTGGTGGTCGACGTGCCACCGCGCCTGATGCTCGGCTGGTACCAGGGATACGACGGCGACCAGTTGCTCGCCGCGCCGCCGCTGCCGCTGACGGCGGGTGATCGTTGGCGCTTGCCGGTGCGGCTGAAACAGCCGCACGGCGCGATGAACCCGCATGGTTTTGATGTCGAGCTGTGGTTGTTCGAACAAGGCATCGGCGCGAACGGATATGTGCGCCCGGGCGCACAACGCCTCGCGGTCGACGTGGCATATCCCGTCGAACGCGCGCGCCAATCGATCCGCGACCGCATCCTGCTGCGCGTCAACGACTCTGCAGCGGCGGGGGTGCTGGCGGCGCTGGCGGTCGGCGACCAGGCGGCCATCGAACGCGAAGACTGGGAGGTCTTTCGCGACACCGGCGTTGCGCACCTGATGAGCATCAGCGGCCTGCATGTGACGATGTTTGGGTGGGCCGCGGGGCTGCTCACGGGGTGGCTCTGGCGGCGCAGCACGCGCCTGATGCTGACCCTGCCGGCGCCTACCGCGGCGCGCTGGGGCGGCTTGGGTTTCGCCGCGGCCTACGCGCTGCTCGCCGGCTGGGGTGTGCCGGCGCAGCGCACGGTGATCATGATCGCGGTCGTGGTGCTGCTGCGCACGTCGGGTGCGCGCTGGCCGGCGCCGCTGGTGCTGCTGGTGGCGGCCGTGGTCGTCACCGCGGTCGACCCCTGGGCACTGCTGCAGCCGGGGTTCTGGTTGTCGTTTGTCGCGGTCGGCTTGCTGATGGTCGCCGCCGACGACGGGCAGCCCGTGTCGGCAAGCGCGGCTTCAACCACAAACACAACCGCAACCGCAAGCGCGCCCGCGCCCGCGCCCGCAACCCCAACCCCAACCGCAACCGCAACCGCAACCGCAACCGCAACCGGCTGGCGGGCGGCGCTGCGCGGCGCGCTGCGCACGCAGGCGATCGCGACGATCGGCCTGGCGCCGCTGTCGATGGTCTTTTTCCAGCAGATGTCGCTGGTCGGTTTTGTGGCCAACCTGGTGGCGATCCCGACGGTGACGTTTTTGATCACGCCGCTGGC
>JAYUSP010000276.1:0-5182 GCA_043755615.1 Betaproteobacteria bacterium | reverse complement strand
ACCAGTGCCGCGGCGAAGCCGTCGAGGGCCGCCGGCTGCCCCGACTCGCGCAGGCCCTGCACCACGAAGCCGAAGCTGCTGCCGCCGCGCGCAGTGGTGCTGGTGATCAAAAGCCCCACCACGGGAGCTGCCGCGGTGTTTGCGCGTGGGCAAACATGGGCGTGCCCAACAGACCCAGGGCCACGGCTTGGGCGAAATTGCGGCGGCTCTTCATTGGATCATCCTCGATGGTAGCGATAGGAACCAGGCGGCGTTTCAATCGATTGCTCCTGCCGCAATCGTTGTTATTATTCTTACATCGTAATACTTTGAGGAGCGCTGCATGGACGCATCCACTGTCACCAGCAAAGGCCAGGTCACCATTCCCAAAGAGGTGCGGCGCGCGCTGGGCATCCGCCAGGGCAGCCGCGTGGCCTTTGCGACGAAAAACGGCAAGGTCGAGTTGCGGGTCTTGCACCGCGCGCCAGAGACGGTGGTGTCCGGGCACGGCATGCTCAGCGCACGCGGCAAGCAACTGCCAGCCGACTTTGATGTGGCCAGCTTGCTCGCCCCCAAGAGCCGGGCCAAGCGCTGATGCTGGCGCTCGATACCAACGTGCTGGCGCGCTACTACGTGCGCGAAGGCGGTGCTGCCAGCGCGCAAGAGGCGACGGCGCGTGCCGTGGTGGAACGTGGCACGCAGCTGTTCGTCGCCAAGACCGTGGTGCTCGAGCTTGAGTGGGTGCTGCGTGGCGTGTACGGCCATCCGGCCAAGGATGTCTGCCGCGTGTTCGAGCATCTGCTGTCGCTCGACCATGTCGACATCGAAGACCGCCCGGCGGTCGAGTCGGCTCTGGGCAACCTGCGCCGTGGGCTGGACTTTGCCGACGCCTTGCACCATGCGTCGAGCCGCGCCTGCGAAGCCCTGCTCACATTCGACGCCAAGGGTTTTGCCGGCAAAGCGCGGCGGCTCGCGATCACGCCGCCGGTGCGCCTGGCCTGTTAGGCGCCGGCTGTCGCCGCAGGCCGTCGCAGCCTGAGGGCTGGATGTCGGGACGCGCATCACTACTCAATCACTTCGTCGGCGCGCAGTAGCACGATCCGCGGAATCGTCAGGCCCAGCGACCGCGCCGTCTGGCGGTTCACGATGAGCTCGAACCGCGTCGGCTGCCCGACCGGCAGATCGGCCGGCTTCGCGCCTTTGAGAATCTTGTCGACATAGTCGGCGCCCAGCACATAGTGCTCGCTGAACAGGATGCCATACGAGGCCAGTCCACCGGCGCGGGTCGTCTCGCCGTTGTCCGATCCCACGGGCAGCCGCAGGCCGGCGGCGAACTCGAGCACCTCGGCGCGATGTTTGCCGATCAGCGGGTCGACGAACACCAGCAAAGCGTCGACCCGCGCGTCTCGGACCCTCGCGTAGGCAGCCGCAAAGTCTTCGTCGCGGCTGACATCGGCGAGCATCAATGACATGTTGAAGCCGCGCGCCGCCTCCTCGGCGATGGCGTGGCCGGTGCGCAGCGCGGCATTGCTCGTATTGGTGATGAGCGCCAGCTTGCCGACGCGCGGCAGCAGCTCACGCATCAGCTCGACCAGCTTGCCGAACAGCGGGAGATTGGTGGTCCCGGTGATATTGCCGCCCGGCCGCGCGAGGCTGGTGATCAGCCCGGCGCCTATTGGGTCGCCGGCGTGGAGCATCACGATCGGAATCGTGGCGCTCGCCGCCCGCGCGGCACGCGTCGCGGCCAGCGCCGAGGCCACGATGACGTCGGTCTTCTTGGCCACAAGATCGTGTGCAAGTTCACTCAGGCGTTGCGGGCTGCCTGCGGCGTGGCACTCGTCGATCAGGATGGTCTTGCCTTCGAGGTAGCCGAGTTCACGCAGGCGCTGGCGGAACACGGCCATGTGTCGCCCGACGAACGGATCGCTGGCGCTGGCGAACCACAGCACGCCGATGCGCGGTGGCTGCGGCGCGGGCTGGGCGCTGGCCTCCCAGGACCAAGGCGCGGTGGCGCCGAGTAGGGCGATTGCTGCGCGGCGCGTGCGCATCACTGAATCACCTCATCCGCGCGCAGCAGCAGCGCCTGGGGAATGATCAAGCCCAGCGCCTTGGCCGTCTTGCGATTGATCACGAAGTCGAATTTGCGTGGCAGCTGGACCGGCAGCTCAGCCGGCTTGGCACCCTTGAGAATCTTGTCGACATAGTCGGCGCCCATCGTGTAGTGCTCAAGGAAGTCGGGGCCATAGGACATCAAGCCGCCGGCACGCGCCAGGTTGGGGCCATCCGAGCTCAAGGGCAGGCGCAGCTGCGCCGCGAAGGCGACGATCTGCGTGCGCTGGCCATCGAGCAGTGGGTCGGTGAGCACGAACAGGCCGTCGGGCTGGGCGCTGCGGATCAACTGGAAGGCGTTCGCGAAGTCTTCGACCCGCAGCACCTCGGCCACGGTGACAGCGATGTTGAGGCCGCGCGCAGCCGCCATCAACTCAGTCAGTGCCGGGGCCGCGCCAGCGTTGCTGGGGTTGACGAGCATGGCGAGTTTGGACAGCCGCGGCAGCATTTCGTGGAACAGCTGCACCTGCTTGCCGCCGACAAAGAGATTCGAGGTGCCGGTGACGTTGCCACCCGGGTGCGACAGGCTGGCGATGAGGCCGGCCCCCACCGGGTTGCCCGCATGCAGCATGACGATCGGGATCGTGCTGGTGGCCTGGCGCGCGGCCACGCTTGCGGTGACGGCGGGGGTGACGATGACGTCGACACGGCTGGCCACGAACTCGCGCGCCAACGCGTGCAGCCGCGCCATGTCACGCTCGGCGAAGCGCTCTTCGATCGTGAGGGTCTTGCCTTCGACATGGCCGAGCTCAGCCAGGCGCGCACGAAATCGCGCCATGTTTTGCAGCGGCGGCGTGGCGGACGCGCCGAACCACAGCACGCCCACGCGTGGCACTCGCGTCGCCGGCTGCGCGCGCGCTGTCGATCGTGCAGTCAGCGCCGCCACAAGCACGGCACCCAAGAGACAACGGCGGTCGCTGTTCATTACATCACCTCATCGGCGCTTGCTCACGGCGCCTCAATGCGCGGGTCGCCGGCTCGCGCCAGCGCCTGGAAGTGGCGCAGGTCGAGCGTGATGAGCCGCGCCAGACCGGCCTTGCGCGCCGCCACCAGGTGCATGTAGTCGTACACCGCGCCGCCGCGCACGCCGCGCGAGCGCGCATCGCGCAGCGCTCCAAGCATGTCCTTACCGGTCAGCCCGACCGTTCGAACGAAGGGCAGGATGCTTTCGTCGAGCAGGCGAAAGGCGGTATCGGCGTCGAGCTTGCGGGCACGCTGGCCGCCGGTGAGGATGGAAAACGATTCCGCCAGCGCGTGCACGTACAGGCAATGCCCGCCCTGCGCGACGAGGCGGTCACAGGCGGCGTGCGCCGGCTCGTCGGGGTCGAGCGAAGCGAGGATCACCGAGGTGTCGAGCAGCGAGGCGTCTGTCAGCGCCGACTTGGCCGCGACAGCGGCGCTGCTCAACGTCGCGCCCCGCGCCGGGCCTGCGCCTCGCGCTCGGCGCGCACCATGGCGGCGGCGTCGCTGGGCTTGCCGCTGGGCGGCAGCACCAGGCGCGTGCCTTTGCGCTGCAGCGGCTCGGGCGCCGACTCGGGCGTCAGCTCGATGCGCTCGGCCACGACCTCGATGCGCAAGCGCGAACCCTGGGCGAGGTTGAGGCGGCGTCGAACGGCAGCCGGGACGACGATGCGCCCGGCGCTGTCGAGGGTGGCGCTATGGTTCATGGCAAGGTCCTTGTCAGATAAGTTGACACAGAATCTACCACTTTCGATGCTATGCCACTACGCAGAACGTAGCTGGCAAATCGTGGCTGGATGCAGCCAGCTGCGGTTTCAGCGCCGCGGCGGCGATGCGCCTGGCCCGCGCTCATTCGATCACCTCGTCGGCGCGCAGCAACAGCGATGTCGGCAGCACCAGACCCAGCGCCTTGGCCGTCTTCATATTGATGACCAGTTCGAACTTGGTCGGCTGCTCCACCGGCATGTCGGCCGGCCTGGCGCCTTTGAGAATCTTGTCGACGAAGATGGCGGCGCGGTGCCAGATATCGACGAGGTCCGCGCCATACGAAATCAGCCCGCCGGCTTCGACGTACGGCCGCAGTTCATAAATGGTCGGCAGCCGGCTTCGTGCGGCCAGCTCGGCGACGCGAACGCGGTTCGGGAAGGTACGCCCACCGGCGGATACGAGGAGCGCCCCCGCGCGCGCGTCGGTCGCTGTTTTGAAGGCAGCCTCGATGTCGCTGGTATCGCCAATCTCGATCGATACCAGCTTCCAGCCGCGTTGTCGGGCAGCGGCTTGCGCCGCCCGCCAATGCGCCACGCTGCCCAGGCTGGTCCGGTCCCAGAGTACCGCCACCGGCGCCTGGCCCGGCACGCATTCCTTGAGCAATTCGAGTCGTTTGCCAATCGTCTCGACCGACTGATAGCTCAGCCCGGTGACGTTGCCGCCCGGGCGCGCCAGACTTTGCACGTAGCCCGCGCCGACGGGGTCGCTGTGCGCGGCCATGACGATCGGGATGGTCGAAGTGGCCAGCTTCAGCGCGGGCAGCGCGACGCCGGTGGCGACGATCACGTCCACCTGGGAGCGCAGCAGCTCGGCGACCAGGCTGGGGAATCGCTCGGGCAGGCCGCCGCTGCCGCGCGCCTCGGTCACGTAGTGCTCGCCATAGACATAGCCGAGCTCGCCGAGCCCACGCAGCAGCGCCCGGGGCGACTCATTGCGCGGCTCGCGCCCGACAAAGGCGGCGGTATCGCCGTTGCCGAGCATGCCGATGCGCCAGAGCTTGCGCGCAGGCTGCGCCCGGCTCGCCAGCGGTGCAAGACACAGCCCGCCGGCGCCGATCAAGCTGCGTCGTTTCATGCCACTGCCCCTGTGAGCGCGAGTGCTAAAATTCCTACCTCGTAATACTTTGATGGGCGCACCATGGACTCATCCACCGTGACCAGCAAAGGCCAGGTCACCATCCCCAAGGAAGTGCGGCGCGCCCTGGGCATCCGCCAGGGCAGCCGTGTCGCTTTCACCACCAAGAACGGCAAGGCCGAGTTGCGCGTGCTGCACCGGGCGCCTGAAACCGTGCTGTCCGGGCACGGCATGCTCGACGCGCGCGGCAAGCACCTGCCGGCCGACTTCGATGTCGCCAGCCTGCTGGCGC
>JAYUSP010000275.1:0-5186 GCA_043755615.1 Betaproteobacteria bacterium | reverse complement strand
CGCGGTGGATTTCAGGCCTGGTGGTGGCCGCCCGCGGCGCCGCCGGCGGCGTGGTCAGCGGCGGGGTCGGCAACATTTGCAGCGGCAAATTCGGCGGGTGTGAGCGTCTTCATCGACAGGGCATGGATCTGCTCGCGCATTCTATCGCCCAGGGCCTTGTAAACCGCCTGGTGGCGGCGCACCCGCGAGGCACCTTCGAAGTCGGCGCAGACGATGGTCGCAAAGAAGTGTCGGCCGTCACCTTCGACCTCGACAAACTCGCAGCGCAGTCCGGCGGCGATGAACGATTGCACTTCGGCAGGGGTGGGGTCAGCCATGGGGGGATTATCGGGGACGCTGGCGCGGCCTGCGCCGCGGCGACCGGACGAGCGGCGCCGCCGAGGGGCATGATGGGTGCGAGCATGACGATCGACGGCCTCAGCGAACCGCATCCTTTTGCCGTCGCCATACGTCTTCACAGCACACCCGATGCTGGTGAATCGCCGCGCCGCCTTGGGTATCGACACACTGCCGGCGGGTAGCCCGGCGCGCCGGCCCCATGCTGGAGAGCCGCATATGAAGCAGTTGGTGAGCTACAAACTCAAAGCCGATCATGTCCGCGAGAACGAACGTTTGCTCGCTGCAGTCTTCGACGGGCTGGCGCAAGCCCGGCGCGCCGGGCTGCGCTACGCCAGCCTTCGCTGCCCGGAAGGTGTCAGCGTCGTCCATCTCGTGTCGCACGACGGCGCCGGCAGCCGCGACGCGCTGACCACCCTGCCTGGGTTCAAGGCCTTTGTCGCCGGCATCATTGACCGCTGCGAAACGCCACCGGCCAGCCAGGAACTCGCCACGATTGGGGCGTATGGCTTCTTCGACGACTGACGCACCCGATGCCGGCGACGCCGCGCCTGGCGCGCTCATCGGCTTGCTCGAGCAGGGGCGCAAGCAATTCCTGGCGCTGGTCGATCACATCCGCCCGGAGTTGCACCGTTACTGCACCCGCATGACCGGATCGGTGGCCGATGGTGAAGATGTGGTCCAGGAGACGCTCGCGCGGGCCTGCTACGAGCTGCCGCAGATGCAGACGCTGCCGCCCTTACGGCCCTGGCTATTTCGCATCGCCCACAACCGCGCCATCGATCATTGGCGGCATGAGGCCCATCGTGCCAGTGAATCACTCGACGCGGCGGTCGACGTCGCCGATGAAACGATGCACGAGCCCGACCAGATACTGGCGCGCAACCAGGCGGTGCATGCCGCGATCGCCTGTTTTCTCGAGCTGGTGCCGGCGCAGCGCGGATGCGTGATCCTGAAGGATGTGCTGGAGCACTCACTCGACGAGATCGCGGCCGAACTCGGCCTCAGCGTCGCCGCGGTCAAGACCGCGCTGCACCGTGGGCGGGGTGCGCTGCAAAAACTGAACGCGGCCGCGCCGGCGCCATCGCGGCAACGGCCGTCACCAGCGTTGACGCACTATGCGAGCCTTTTCAACGCCCACGACTGGGCCGGCGTGCGAGCGCTGCTCGCCGACGATATCCGCCTCGACCTGGTGTCACAGCGCAAGTCGGCAGGCCGCCGTGACGTGGGTCAGTATTTCACCAACTACGCGCGTGCCGGGGCGATGCACCTTGCGCCAGCGTGGCTCGACGGCCGCGAAGTGTTGGCCGTGCTGCCTGATCCCGCCGCTTGCCAGCCCCGCTACTTCATCGATCTCGGCTGGAGCGACGGGCAGGTGGTCACGATTCGAGACTTTCGTTATGTGCCGTATATCGTCCGTGACGCCGTCTTCGACTTTCCCGCACCCAGGCAACCCGGAGACGCTTGATGAAAACCGAACTCGTCTATCTGCTGCTCACCGCCGTCCTGACGGGCGTGTTGTGGATCCCGGTCGTGATCGGTTATGTGTCGGCCGGGCGCGAGCTGACGCCGGCCACCTACCGGCGCGCGGCAACGACAGCGCTGCCCGACTGGGTCAACCGAGCCAACCGCGCGCACTTGAACGCGGTCGAAAACTTTGCGCCATTTGCAGCCGTCGTCCTTGTCGCGCAGGCCACCGGTGTGGCCAACGGCGTCACCGCGGCATGCGCCGCGATTTACTTCTACGCGCGCCTGGCCCATGCGGTGATCCAGGTCAGCGGCTTTGGCCTGTTCCTGGCGCGCACCGTGGTATTCACCATCGCCTGGCTTGCATTCGGCACCTACGCGGTGGTGGTCTTGCTTCGCGCCGTGTGAATGCGATGTGATCCACCCCAGCAAAGCCGACAAGGATTCGCGATGTCCGCACTGACCCGAACCAAGGACCACCCCTGGGCGCTGAAGACCGCGCCGGGTACCGCTGAATACACGATGCACGTTGACAAAATCGGCGGCCAGCGGGTGCTCGTGTGCACGGTAGGCAAGACCGTCCTCCACTACGACGCACGCTGCGTCGAAGACCTGCATGCGATGCTGAAAGGCCGGGGAGACTGGGTCGAACTCGGCGGGGCCGACGAGCAAAAACCGGCCAAGGAGGGCAGCGTCGAGGCCTGGGGCCGCTCGTTGGGCAACCCGGTCGGCGGCTGGTACGGGCTAAAAAAAGGCCTGCGCGGACGCTTCGGCGTCTACCTGCCGCCGCTGCTCGAAGAACTCGGCCTGTGCGAGCTCGAACACCAGCCCAGGAACAACCGCATGCGTGCCAGGCAGGCCGGATGACAGCGCGATGCCAATGTGGCATTCGGCGTCGCGCTCAATGCCGCAACTTGTACCCCGATCGCAGCAACTGCATCGCGACCAGCGAGACGACAACAAAGCTCAACCCCACGACAGCCAAGCTGAGCCACGGCGAGACATCGCTCTGGCCAAAGAAGCCGCGCCGAAAGCCGTCGATCATGTAGAAAAACGGGTTCAGATGGCTCACCGTCTGCCACACCGGGGGCAGCGAATTCACCGAATAGAAGACGCCGGAGAGCATCGTCATCGGCATGATCAGGAAGTTCGAAAACGCCGACAGCTGGTCGAACTTTTCGGCCCACAGCCCGGCGACCAGGCCGAGGGTGCCGAGCATGCCGGCGCCAAGCATCGCAAAGACCACGATCCACCAGGGCTCGGCCAGGGCCGGCGGCGCAAACCACACCGTCACGATCATCACGCCGAAGCCGACGACGAGGCCGCGCACCACTGACGCGCCGACATAGGCCAGAAACCAGGCCAGCGGCGACAGCGGCGAAACGAGCAGGAAGACCAGGTTGCCGGTGACCTTGCTCTGGATCAGCGACGAGCTGGTGTTCGCAAACGCGTTCTGCAGCACGCTCATCATCACCAGCCCGGGGATCAGGAAGCTGTTGTAGCCGACGCCCGGAAAAACCTCGACCCGGCCTTGCAGCACATGGCCGAAGATGAGCAGGTACATCACGGCCGTGAGCACCGGCGCGGCGACGGTCTGGAAAGCAACTTTCCAGAAGCGCAGGATCTCCTTGCGAAACAGCGTGCCGGCACCGGCGAGCGAAATGTTTGAACCCATGCCGGCACGATACCGCAGCGGGCTGCGGCGGATCGACGCCCTCGGCTTCAGCGGCCCCAGGCCGCAATGTGCTTGGCGGTATCGACGTATCGGCGCATCCGGGTGACCTTGCCGTCGGCACCGAAGGTCCACAGAAGAAGCTCTTCGTCGCGCACGCGCTCGCCGGTGTCGGGCACGGTGAAATCGATCAACACCTCGGCCGCGACTTGCATTGCGCCGCCGATCAGGTCGAGCACCTTGAGCTCGTGCATCTGCAGGCCACCGACGATCTGGAAAAAAGCTATCACCCCCGTCAACGAACCACGGCCGGAGACGCTTGCCTGCGCAGCTTGCTTGTGCTGGGGCGGTGCTCAATGCGGCGCCCGACAAGACCGAATCGCCCAGCCGCTGGGCAGTCAAGTTGCGCGAGCGGCGCGGCTACTGGAAGGCGGTGGTGGCCATCGCGGCCAAGAATGCACGCATGGCTTGGGCGGTGCTCACAAGACCGGATCCCGTGGCCCGACATTGGGGTGCGGCTTCCTTGACAGGCAACAGCGGTGAAACCAAAATGGTTACTTTTGGAGGTTTTGATGCCAACGACCTTGACTCTCAAGAGTATTCCCGACGAGGTGTACGAGCGGCTCAAGGCATCGGCTCAGGCTCACCGGCGGAGCATGAACAGCGAGGCATTGGTCTGCCTGGAGTCCGTGCTGCTACCCGGAAAGATGGCCCCGGCTGAACGGCTGGCCCGTGCGCGGGCGCTTCGGGCCTCGCTGCCGCAGGGCAAGTTTCTAGCCAAGGACATCGACGCGTTCAAGCGTGAAGGCCGCCCGTGATCGTGGCAGACACCAACGTCCTGGCCTACTTGCTTTTGCCTTACGAGCACAGCCGACAGGCCGACGCGCTGTTCAAACGCGACCCTGAGTGGGCTGCACCGATTCTTTGGCGCAGCGAGTTCCGCAACCTGCTGGCCGGATACTTGCGACGCAAAACGCTAACGTTCGACGAGGTGCTGAAGGTTCAAGCGGAGGCTGAAGCGCTTCTGGCGGGCAATGAGCATGAAGTGGATTCGCGGCGCGTCTTCGAGCTCGTCCGGGACAGCAACTGCTCAGCGTATGACTGCGAGTTTGTCGCGCTGGCTGCCAAGTTGGGTGCCAAGGTCGTGACGATGGACGCGAAGGTATTGAAGGCGTTCCCGCAGCACACGGCATCGCTTTCTGCAGGCCCCAATTGAGGTGGACGCGGCGGTCATTCGCCGCGTGAGCACCACCTACCGGGCGATCAGCGTGTCGGGCAACGACAAGGTCTGCGCTACCGGAACAGCCCGCGGTCGACGGCCCAAAGCGCGGCACCGGCACCGCTGCCGACCCCTGTCCGCCGCCCGATCCTCGATGCAGGCGCGAAACATATCGGCCGCTGCAAGCAGCCGCGGCGCGCGCTCGCTTTGGGTATCGCCGCGGTGGTAGCCGCTGCCATCGAGCCGTTCATGCGCGCGGCCGGCGATATCGGCATAGCGCTGCAGCGCCGGGCTGCGGCGCAACACGCGGTCGGTGTAGTAGCTGTGCAGATGCACACGCTCCCATTCGGCTGCGCCCAGCGGGCAGGGTTGGTTCCACAAGCCGTATCAGGCTGTGGCGGCCCCGCCCATGATCTCGAGGAAGACGTCTTCAAGGTCGGCACGGCCGATCTCGAGATCCTCGACCTTGACCGCCGCGGTGCGCAGCGCAGC
>JAYUSP010000274.1:0-5191 GCA_043755615.1 Betaproteobacteria bacterium | reverse complement strand
CGATGACGACCGCCTTCGACGCGATCGCCAGGTTGATGTCGCTCTCACTGATGCCACCCACTGCGGCGTGAACGATCTGCACCTTGACCTCGGGCGTGCTGAGCTTGAGCAGCGACTGCGCCAGCGCTTCTTGCGAACCTTGCACATCGGCCTTGACGATCAGGCTCAGGGTCTGCGCTTGGCCCTCGCCCATGCCCTCGAACATATTCTCGAGCTTGGCCGCCTGGCGCCGGTTGAGCGTCACCTCGCGGTACTTGCCCTGGCGGAAAGTGGCGATCTCGCGCGCCCGGCGTTCGTCGGTCAGGACCATGAAATCGTCACCCGCGCGCGGCACTTCGGTCAGGCCCTGGATCTCGACCGGAATCGACGGGCCGGCAGCGTCGATCGCCTTGCCATCTTCGTCGAGCATCGCGCGCACGCGGCCATAGCTGCTGCCGGCGAGCACGATATCGCCCTTGCGCAGCGTGCCACTTTGCACCAGCACCGTCGCCACCGGGCCGCGGCCCTTGTCGAGCTTGGCTTCGATGACCAGGCCCTTGGCGGCCGACGTCGTCGGCGCCTTGAGCTCAAGAATTTCGGCTTGCAACAACAACTGCTCGAGCAGTGCGTCAACACCTTGACCGGTCTTGGCCGAAACCCCAATGAAAGGCGAGTCGCCGCCAAAGTCTTCAGGCACGACCTGCTCGGACACGAGTTCGCTCTTCAGGCGTTCGATGTTCGCTTCTGGTTTGTCGATCTTGTTCATCGCGACCACGATCGGCACCCCGGCCGCCTTGGCGTGGTGGATGGCTTCCTTGGTCTGCGGCATCACGCCATCGTCGGCGGCGACGACCAAGACCACGATGTCGGTGGCCTTGGCGCCGCGCGCACGCATTGCGGTAAAGGCTTCGTGGCCCGGGGTGTCGAGAAAGGTCACCATGCCACGCGGCGTTTCGACGTGGTAGGCGCCGATATGCTGGGTGATGCCACCGGCCTCACCCGCGGCGACGCGGGCGCGACGGATGTAGTCCAGCAGCGAGGTCTTGCCATGGTCGACATGGCCCATCACGGTGACCACCGGCGCGCGAGGCAACTGCTCGGCAGCCGCTGCCGCGGTATCTTCTTCGGTGAAGGCTTCCGGGTCGTCGAGCTTGGCGGCCAGCGCCTTGTGGCCCATTTCCTCGACCACGATCATTGCCGTCTCTTGGTCGAGCTGCTGATTGATGGTGACCATCTGGCCGAGCTTCATCAACTGCTTGACGACCTCGCTGCCCTTGACGCTCATCTTGTGCGCCAGGTCGGCCACGCTGATCGTCTCGGGCACATGCACTTCTTGTGTCAACTGCTCGGCAGGCGCGGCAAAGTTGCCCGGGCCGTCGTCGCGCTCGCCACGCCGTGCGCCCCGCGGCGCGCGCCAGCCGGGGCGCGAACCGCCACCATCGCCACGTGTCTTGAGCGCGCGTTTCTTGGCCGCATCGTCAGCCCAGCTCGACGACAGTTTTTCGCTCTTGAGGTTTTTCTTGTCGCCGGGCTTGGCCACCGCGGCCCCCGGCGCGCCGGGTTTGGCGGCGGGTTTGTGGATCGTGCCCTTGATGCCTGGGACTTCAGCCGCTGGCTTGGCTTCTTCGACCTTCTTCGCGGTCTGCACGCCCTTGGGCCGCGACATCATTTCGCGGATCGCGGCGGCCTCGTTCTCGGCCTTCTTGCGGCGTGCATCGGAATCAGCTTGCGCCTGGCGCGCGCCGGCATCGGCGTCTGCCGCCTTGACGACGCGTAGGCCGGGTTTGGGCGCCTCAACCGCCGGGGCGGATGCGGCGGCCGGCGCTGCCGTCCTCGCCGGCGGCGTCGACGCGGCAGCGGCTGTGGCGCCTGCCTTTGCGGACATCACGGCGGGCGCGGCGCTGGCGGCCGAACCGGCAGCCGGTGCCACATCCGGGGCAGCCGCCTTGGCCGTCGCCTCGGCAGCGGCCTGTGCGGCCGCGGCGGCGGCGGCTTCGGCCGCTTCGCGATCGTGTTGCGCCTGCGCCGCGGCTTCGGCCTGGCGCTGGCGTTCGGCGGCGTCTTCGATCTGACGTTGGATCAGAGCCGCCTGCGACGCCGCTTCGGCTTCACGGCGCGCCTGTTCGGCGTCGTCGATTAACGATGGCGCGGGGGCCTCGGCTTCTTCGGCCACCACCGGCGCGTCGTCGCGTTTGACAAAGGTGCGCTTCTTGCGCACCTCGACCTGGATCGTGCGCGCCTTGCCCGAGGCGTCGGCCTGCTTGATCTCGCTCGTGCTCTTGCGCGTGACGATGATCTTCTTGCGCTCGGTGGGCGAGGTGCCATGCGCGGTGCGCAGGAAGCCCAGCAGCCGCTCCTTGTCGCTTTCAGTCAGCGCGTCTTCGGGCGACTGCTTGGCGACGCCGGCCGACTGCAGCTGCTCGATCAATGCCGCCGTCGGGCGGTTGAGCTGCGCGGCGAACTGGGCGACGGTGGTAACTGCCATGGTGAGAGGGTCCTTCGGGGTCCGGTGCCTGATGCTTCTATCTCGTGTCGTGGGCTTCAGGCGGTGAACCAGTGCTCGCGGGCTTTCATGATCAGCGTGCGCGCCTGCGCATCGTCGACGCCTGACATCTCGGTCAGCTCGTCGACGGCCAGGTCGGCCAGGTCGTCACGCGTGTGCACGCCGCCATCGGCCAGCTTGGCGATGAGCTCCGGCGACATGCCTTCCAGGTCGCGCAGATTCTGCGAAACCTCTTCGACCTTTTCTTCTTTTTCGATCTCCATCGTGAGCAGCGCATCCTTGGCCCGGGTGCGCAGTTCGTGGACGGTGTCTTCGTCGAAGGCCTCGATCTCGAGCATCTCCTGCAGCGGCACGTAGGCCACTTCTTCAAGGCTCGTGAAACCTTCGGCGATGAGGATGTCGGCGACCTCCTGGTCGACGTCGAGCTTGTTCACGAACAACGTGCGCAGGCCGTCGCTTTCTTCGGCGTGTTTGGCGTTCGATTCTTCGGCGGTCATGATGTTGATTCGCCAGCCGGTGAGGTCCGACGCCAGGCGCACGTTCTGGCCGCCACGGCCGATCGCGATGGCCAGGTTTTCTTCGTCGACGACGACGTCCATCGCATGCCGCTCTTCGTCGACGACGATCGACTGCACGTTGGCCGGCGCCAGCGCGCCAATCACAAACTGCGCCGGGTCGTCGGACCAGAGCACGATGTCGACCCGCTCGCCGGCGACTTCATTCGTCACCGCATTCACGCGCGAACCACGCACGCCGACGCAGGTGCCGATCGGGTCGACACGGCGGTCGTGCGAAACGACGGCAATCTTGGCCCGGCTGCCGGGGTCGCGCGCGCAGCTCTTGATCTCGAGCAGACCCTGTTCGATCTCCGGCACTTCCTGCGCAAAGAGTTCGATCATGAAACCCGGCGCGCTGCGCGACAGCAGGATCTGCGCGCCGCGCAGCGTGGTGTCGATGCCGGCGATGAAGGCGCGCACGCGGTCGCCGGTGCGCAGGTTCTCTTTCGGGATCATGTCCGGGCGGCGCAGCCGGCCTTCGACACGGCCGCTCTCGACAATGATGTCGCCCTTGTCCAGGCGCTTGACGGTGCCGACAAAAATCTTGTCGCCACGCGACAGGAAGTCGTTGAGCAGGGTCTCGCGCTCGGCGTCGCGGATCTTCTGCAGGATGACCTGCTTGGCGGCCTGCGCACCGATGCGCCCGATCGTGACCGAGTCCACCGGCTCTTCGATGTAGTCGCCCTCTTCGATGTCGGAGATCTGCTCCTGCGCTTCAAAGAGCAGCATCTCGGCATCGGGAATCTGCAGGCCGGCATCGTTGGGCACCACATGCCAGCGGCGAAAGGTTTCGTACTCACCTGTGTCACGGTCGACGGCGACACGGATGTCGACCTCGCCGCCGTGCAGCTTCTTGGTGGCCGACGCCAGCGCGGCCTCGACGGCACCGAACACGACTTCGCGCTCGACCGTCTTTTCGCGCGAGATGGCCTCCACCAACATCAGCAGTTCTCGGTTCATTTTTTTCGCGACCTTTCCTCAGCCCTAGTCGTCTAGCTGCGCGCCGAACGCGCACGCCCTTTGAAGTCGATGACCGGCACGAGCCGGGCTTCGCGAACTTCATCGAGCACAAAATTCAATTCAACTCCGACCTTCTCACCATCCAGTGCGAGCTGCCAGCCGGCTGCCGACTTGGCCAGCACCCCGCGCCAATGTTTGCGGCCCTGGAAGGCCAGCTTGAGCGTCAGCTCGATCGCGCTGCCGGTAAAACGCTCGAAGTCGGCTTCTTTTTTCAGCGGCCGGTCGATGCCCGGCGAAGACACTTCAAGCCGCTCGTAGGCGACCTCGTCTACTTCAAGCGAATACTGCAACTGGCGTGTGACTGCTTCGCAATCGTCGACGGTCACAAACTCACCCGCACCGCGCGCCTCTGGGTAGGCCTTCCCCGGCAGGCGGTCGATGAAGACACGCAACAGGCCACGCGCCGAGCGGTCAACGTCCACCAGGTCGTAGCCGAGCCCGGTGACCGTGCGTTCCACCGCAACCTGCCAACCCGTGCCTTGCGTCGTGCCTAACAACTCCAGAACCTGCCCCTCGTCGCTGTTTGCCGATGACTGCCGCTGCTCGCCGCCGCCCTCGCTGTCGTCCTTGTTTTCGTGAACAACAAAAGACGATCGGCCAAAAAAAATGGGCTGGAAGAGTCCGCCCACCCGGTATTCAGCGAAACGCGGATTATAGGCATGGCGCAGTGGCCGGGCAAACATTGCCGGCCGATCGCCCGGCACTGCACTGCAAGACCCGGGCCGCATGGGAAAATCCGCGCCGCATCAAATGGAGACGACATGGGATTCCTCGCCGGCAAACGCCTGCTCATCACGGGTGTGCTCAACAACCGGTCGATCGCCTACGGCATCGCCCGCGCCTGCCACCGCGAAGGCGCTGAACTCGCTTTCAGCTACCAGGGCGAGCGCTTCAAGGAGCGCATCACCGACTTCGCCGCCGAGTTCGGCTCCAGGCTCGTATTCGAGTGCGATGTCGCCGACGACGCGCAGATCGAGCGCCTGTTTGTCGATCTCGGCCAGGCCTGGGACCAGTTCGACGGCTTCGTGCATGCGATCGCATTCGCCCCGCGCGAGGCCATTGCCGGCGACTTTCTCGACGGCTTTACGCGAGAAAATTTTCGCGTCGCGCACGAGATCTCGTCGTACAGCTT
>JAYUSP010000273.1:0-5215 GCA_043755615.1 Betaproteobacteria bacterium | reverse complement strand
GCTTCCAGTGCGGCTACGAGCAGGGCGCGAAATTCGCCAACCCGAAGGTCGAAGTCAGCGCTGCGATGACCGGCACGACACCCGCCGCCTGGGGCGATCCAGCCCGCGGCGGCGAGATCGCGAAGTCGCAGTTTGCCAAGGGCGTTGACGTCGTCTTCGCCGCTGCCGGCGGCACCGGCGTCGGTGTCTACCAGGCGGCCAAGGATGCCGGCAAGCTGGCCATTGGCGTCGACAGCAACCAGAACCATCTGCACCCGGGCACGATGCTGACCTCGATGGTCAAGCGTGTCGACACGGCGGTCTTCAATGCCTTCAAGGGCACCAAGCCGGGTGTCAGCTCGCTGGGCCTGAAAGAAGGCGGCGTCGATTACGCGCTCGACCAGCACAACGCCAAGCTCGTGACTGCGGACATGAAGACCAAGGTCGACGCGGCCAAGGCCGACATCATTGCCGGCAAGATCAAGGTCATCGACTACATGGCCGCCAATGCCTGTAAGTAGATGACAACCCCCCGCCGGCCGAGTACGGCCGCCGACCCCCCGCGGGGGTCCGGGCCGGCTCGGAGCGGCCCGGCGTCTGGCCCGGGCGCGGCGGCGCTGGCGGTGTGCATGCGGCGGATCGACAAACGCTTCGGCGCCGTGCACGCCAACCGCGCGGTGGACTTGACCGTCGCCGCCGGCACGGTACACGGCATCGTCGGCGAAAACGGCGCCGGCAAGTCGACGCTGATGTCGATCCTGTATGGTTTTTACCAAGCCGACAGCGGCGAGATCGAAGTCAACGGCGAGCGCGCGCAGATCCACGGTTCGCGCGACGCCATCGCTTTGGGCATCGGCATGGTGCACCAGCATTTCATGCTGGTGGACACCCTCTCGGCGCTGGACAACGTGATGCTCGGTGCCGAGCCCGACTGGCGCCTGAACAGCGCGCGTGCGCAGGTGCGCGCCGCGCTCGAAACGCTGATGCACAGCACCGGCCTGCAGGTGCGCCTGGACCTGGCAGTTGAAGAGCTGCCGGTCGGCGAGCGCCAGCGGCTGGAGATCCTCAAGGCGCTGTACCGCGGCGCGCGCATCCTGATTCTCGACGAGCCGACAGCCGTGCTGACACCGCAGGAAACTGAAGCGCTCTTCGTCACGCTGCGCAGCCTTCGCCAAAGTGGCACGACGATCCTGCTGATCACCCACAAGCTCAAGGAGATCATGGCCTTGACCGATGTCGTCACGGTGATGCGCCAGGGCGCGGTGGTGCTCGATACACGCACGGCGGACACCGACATCGATGCGCTGGCGCAGGCGATGGTCGGGCGCCGGGTGCAGATCGGGCGTGTGAATACGGGCAAGGGTGCCGATGTGGATGTGACAGCCCGGCCCGGCGCGCCGCTGCTCTCTGCACACGACTTGCGCTGGCGCGATGACCTCGGCGTGGCGCGGCTCGATGGGGTTTCGCTGACCCTGCATGCCGGTGAGATTGTCGGCATCGCCGGCGTCTCGGGCAACGGCCAGAGCGAATTGCTTGACGTGCTCGCCGGCATGCGCGCGCCGGCCGAAGGTCGGTTGCAAGTCAACACCCGGGATGGCGCCAGCCGGCATTTCGAGCCCCGCCATTGGCTGACCCCTAACCTGGCACGTGAGCTGCACATCGCACATGTGCCCGAAGACCGCCATCGGCGGGGGCTGGTGCTGCCTTTTGCGGCCTGGGAATCGGCCGTGCTCGGTTACCAGGCGCTGGCGCGTTATTGCCGCGGCGGCTTCATGCGCCAGGCGGCGATGCAGAGCGACACCGCCGCGATGATGGAGCGTTACGACGTGCGCCCGCGCAATGCCCAACTGCGCTCGGCCAATTTTTCCGGCGGCAACCAGCAAAAGCTGGTGCTCGCGCGAGAGGCCTTGCCGCAGCCGCAGGTGCTGCTCGTCGGCCAGCCGACACGCGGGGTGGATATCGGCGCCATCGAGTTCATCCACGGCCGCCTGCGCGCGATGCGCGACGCCGGTGGCGCGGTGCTGGTGGTGTCGTCGGAGCTCGACGAAATCCTGGCCCTGGCCGACCGCGTCATCGTGATGAACGCCGGGCGCATCGCCGGCGAGCTGCCGATCGCCGACTGCAACGAGCGCTCGCTCGGCCGCTTGATGGGGGGCGCCGAGGCGGCGCAGGCATGAGTCAAGGCGAGGAGCTGCCACGCTGGATCGACGTCGTCGTCCTACCGGTCTTCAACCTGATGCTGGCGCTGCTGGTCTCGGGAATCGTCGTCACGATCGCCGGCCTGGACCCGTGGCAGGTGCTGGCGCTGTTGATCAAGGGCGCGTTTGGCAGCCGCTCGGGCGTCAGCTACACGCTGTATTACGCGACGACTTTTGTCTTCACCGGCCTGGCGGTGGCGGTGGCCTTCCACGGCGGCTTGTTCAATATCGGCGGCGAGGGCCAGGCGATGATGGGCGGGCTGGGTGCCGGCCTGGCCGCGCTGGCCTGGGCGCCGGTGCTGCCGGCCTGGGTGCTGCTGCCGCTGATGGTCATCGCCGCGGTGCTCTTCGGCTTGGCGTGGGCGGCGGTGCCGGCGGCGCTGCAAGCCTGGCGCGGCAGCCATATCGTGATCACCACGATCATGTTCAATTTCATCGCCTCGGCGATCCTGATCTACCTGCTGGTGGACGTACTCAAGGAGCCCGGCAACATGTCGCCCGAGACCCGCACCTTCGGGCCGAATGCGCAAATGCCCGGTGTCCACGACTTGTTTCTGGCGTTAGGCATCGACTGGCCGCGCACGCCGCTGAACCTGACCGTGCTGATCGCAGCCGCGGCGGCGGTGGCGGTCTACTTCGTGCTCTGGCGTTCGCGCTCGGGTTATGCGCTGCGTGCGGTGGGCTTCGCCCCCGAGGCGGCACACTACGGCGGCATATCGCCAAAGCGCCAGGTGATGGTGTCGATGATGATTTCCGGCGCGCTGGCCGGTCTCGTCGGAATCAACGAAATTGCTGGCGCGCACAACAAACTCTTGCAGGATTTCACTGCCGGCGCCGGGGTTGCTGGCATCGCCGTGAGTCTGATCGGGCGCAACCATCCGGTCGGTGTCGTGCTCGCGGCCCTGCTCTTCGGCGCGCTGTACCAGGGCGGGGCAGAACTGGCCTTCGAGATCCCGGGCTTCAGCCGCGACATGGTCTTCACGCTGCAAGGCCTGATCGTGCTGTTTGCCGGCGCGATGGCGCGTGTCGCGGCGCCGATGTTTGGGCGCTTGCATGCGCGCTTTGCGGCGCCGCCTGCCGCAACAGCGCAAGGCTGAGGTAGCGCATGGACAAAACCGCGCATGGATGCAATAGCGCATGGATGAGATAGCGATCGGCACCCTGCTCGCTTCGACGCTGCGGGTGTCGACGCCGCTGATCCTGTGCGCGCTGGCCGGCTGCATCAGCGAACGTGCCGGGGTCATCGACCTCGGGCTTGAAGGCAAGATGCTGCTCGCGGCGTTTGCCGCCGGCGCTGCCGGGGCGGTCAGCGGCTCGCTCGCGCTGGCTTTGCTGGCCGCCATTCTGGCGGGTGTGGCGCTGTCGATGCTGCACGGCTTTGCCTGCGTCACCCACGGCGGCGACCAGGTCGTCACCGGCATGGCGATCACGATGACGGTGGCGGGCCTGAGCGTCGTGCTCGGCATCGCCTGGTTCAAGCTCGGCGGCCAGACTCCGCCGGTGCCGGCCGCGGTGCGGCTGGATGCCCAACTCGTCGGCTTGGGTGTAGCGTTAGGCAATCTGCCGGTCATCGGCCAGGTGCTCGCGCTGGCTTTCACCGGGCACAACATGCTGGTCTACCTGGCGTTCGTGCTCGTCGGCGCGGTCTGGTGGCTGCTCTACCGTACGAGCTTTGGCCTGCGCCTGCGCGCGGCCGGCGAAAATCCGGCGATGGTCGATGCCGCGGGGGTGTCGGTGCTCGGCCTGCGCTACAAGGCGCTGGCGATCAACGGCGCGCTGTGTGGCCTGGCGGGTTCGTACCTGGTGCTGGCGCTGAATTCGAGCTTCATTCCGCACATGACCGCCGGCCGCGGCTATATGGCGCTGGCCGCGATGATCTTCGGCAAGTGGCACCCGGTCGGCGCGCTCTGGGCCTGTTTGCTGTTCGGGTTTCTCGATGCGCTGGCGATCCGCATGCAAGGCGCGATGCTGCCGGCTTTCCTGGGCGGCGGCGCGGTGCCGGTGCAGGCGATCCAGGCGCTGCCGTATGTGATGACGGTAGTGCTGCTCGCCGGTTTCATCGGGCGGTCGCGGGCGCCGAAGGCGCTGGGGGTGGCGTATGTCAAGGAGCGGTGAGCAGCGCAAAGGGCAAGGCCCCATCGTGATGGACCCCATGTTGATCGCCGCCGCCCAGGCCGCGCGAGCGCAGGCCTACACGCCGTACTCCAAATTTGCCGTTGGCGCCGCGGTGCTCGATGAGCAGGGCCGCATCCACGCCGGCTGCAATGTCGAAAATGCGGCCTACCCGCAGGGCGTTTGTGCCGAGGCCGGGGCGATCTCGGCGATGGTGCTGGCCGGCGGGCGGCAGATCCAGGCGCTGGCGGTGTTTGCTCAAAGCCCGCAGCCGGTGACGCCCTGCGGCGGCTGCCGGCAGAAGCTGCGTGAGTTCGCTGTTGACGGCACGCCAGTGTTCATCGCCGACGCGAGCGGTCTGCGCGCGCGCTTCACGCTGGGTGAATTGCTGCCGGCGAGTTTTGGGCCCGATCATCTGGAGGCGACGCGATCATGACGCTTGAAGAGTCCGCCACTGCGCGTGTCGCCGACAGCGCGGCCAGGATCGTCGCCGCTGCCGGCGCGCAAGGCGTGCCGCCGGTCGCCATGCTGCTCGGCTCGGGCTGGGGCGCGGCGGCCGATGCGGTGCAGGGCGCGGTCGATATCCACTACCGCGACTTGGCCGGGTTCCCCGAACTCGGGGTTGGTGGCCATGCCGGCCTGCTGCGCCTGGGCACGCTCGGCGGCCGGCGCGTGGCCGTGTTGAGTGGCCGCAAACATGCTTACGAAACCGGTGCTGCCGACGGCATGAAGGGCGCGCTGCGCAGCCTCGCTGCGGCCGGCTGCCGGGTGCTGGTGCAGACCAACGCGGCGGGCAGCCTGAGCAGCACGATGCCGCCCGGCTCGCTGATGTTGATATGCGACCACCTGAACCTGGTGCAGCGCTCGCCGCTGTTCAACGAACCCGCCGACGGCCGCTTTGTCAACATGGCCGACGCCTACTGCCC
>JAYUSP010000272.1:0-17364 GCA_043755615.1 Betaproteobacteria bacterium | reverse complement strand
CATCACGCCAGCAACATCCCGGCCAGCGCGCGCCGCGGCGTGCCCTGCGCCGCCACCATTCCGTAACCAACACGCGCGAGCATCTGCACCGTGACCTGCGCCGGGTCAAAACCGAGCAGCTGGTGCAGCGCATGGAACTGCCGGCGCACTTCGGCAAATTCCTGGATCGACTGCGACTGCGGATGCATGTCGACACCCGCGGCGGTGGCTTGCAGGTGCGCGCGCACATAGGCCCGCCCGGCATCGAGCTGGCTGCGTCTGCTGTTGCCCTGCGACGCGATCCAGAAGTAGGCGCTGCCGGTTTCTTCGGCCTGAAAACGCTCGGTCACGCGCTTGAAGTTCGACGTGCCACGCACCGGCACCTCGAAGCGGTCGAATAGGCCGACGCTGCTCATCACGCGCGGCAGCAGGCCCATCAACGAGATGCCATCGCGGTGTTTTTCGATTTCGCCCGGTCCGATGCGCATCAGGTGCGCCGATTCGAGCCAGGTGCGCGGCGTGCTCATCTCGGTTTCAAAAGCCGCGCGGGCGATGCTGCGCACCGCGGCCAGGCGCTGCGCGCCGACGATGTCGCCGCCGAGCAGGCCGCTCATCTGCGCTGTCGCCGCGAACTGCTGCAACAGCGAGCCCGGCACGGCGCGGTCGTTGTCGTAGGCGGCCTTGTTGGTGTGGCGGCGGCGGATCTGGGCAAACAGCGCGTCGCGTGGCAGGGCCGCGTCGGCTTTGAGCAGCAGCCGCGCGACGATGCGCCCGCCGGGCAGTTGCTGCGCGCCGGGTTCGCCGTCGGGGAAGGCCAGCACGTCGATACGAAAACCGCGCTCGGCAGCGGCGATCACCGCTAGCTCGATGAACGCACCGCAGCCGATCAGGATCTGGCGGCCGAAGGGGTCGGTCTCGGGCAGCAGCCGGTCTTTGTCGCAGACCAGGCTGATCTCGCCGTCGCGGCGCAGATCGGCCAACCAGGGCTGGCGGTTGTGCGGGTTGGGCGCGAGCAGCGCATGCGCCAGCATGAAGCGGCGCACATCGCCGGCATCGGGGCTCGCCTGCCAGGCTTGCACCGCAGCGTCGGGGAACGCCGACGAGCAGCCGGCCAGCGCCGCGCTGGCGAGCACAACACCCCCACCCACGAGCCCGATCGCGCGGCGGCGGGTGGGGGTTTCAAGCGGCGCGGGGGTCGACGCGACGTCGGCTGTGGCATTGGAGTTGAATCGGGTGCGGTTCATGGTGAAGTCCTTCTGTGATGACGTTGCGGCGCTGGGTGACCGGGGCTTCAAAGCCCGAACAACAGCGGCATGCCGGCAACCGCTTGGGCAAAAGTCAGCACCGTCAGCACGACATAGGCGGCGCCGAACGCATGCACGCCGCGCAGCGCTTGGCGCTCGGGCCACCGGCTTGCCAGCCACCAGCCGGCCAGCGGCAGAAACTGCATCGCGTGGATGCCCAGAAAATGCGCCACGCGCAAGTCGCCGCGCTGGCGCGACCAGCCGGTCAGCGGCAGCCCGCCGACGTCGCCTGCGAGGCCGCCGACGGTGTGGCCGGCCTGCGCGCTCAAGTAGATGCCGGCCAGGCCGCCGAGGCCGAACGTCAGCCACAGGCCCCAGCGCAGGCTGGCCAGCCAGGCGGCGTTGAGCCCGGGCTGCGCGTGCCGATGCAACAGCATCGCCAGCGCCCCCGACGCCCCCACCAGCAGCAGCGCGCCGACGCCCATCAAGGTGTAGGCCACGCTCGCGACGGGCGAGCCGACATTGAAGTGCGAGCCTTCGCCAAGCGACGCACGCCACAGGATGTAGAGCATCTCGCCGTATGCGGCGACGATGGGCACGGCGCTGGTCCACACGGCCAGCAGGCGCTGGCGGCCGGCAGCGTCGAGGTAACTGCGCAGCCAGGCCAGGCAGAGCAGATACAGGCCCAGCGACGCTTGAAACTTCATCGGCTTGAAAAAAGCGTCGATGCCGTTCACCGACTGCGGCTGCACGACCGACAGCGCCCAGGTCGGCAGCAGCCACAGCAGCATCAGCGTGCCGCCGATCACGAGCGCGCGGCTCTGCGACCAACAACGTGCGAGCAGGTGGGCGAGCGCGCCATCAGCGCTGGCTGGCGAGCCCGGGTTTGCGATGGCTGGAGTGAAGCGTTGGTTCATGGCGTGTTTTCGGTCTCGGTGCCCACACTGTGGCGCCAAGACCGCGGCCTGGCCACGCCCGGCGCTACATGCCTGTCATGCAAAACTGCATGCGAAACTGCATGCCGTGACCCAGCGCCGACCGCCGCAACCCGAAGTTACGCCCGCGAAACCGCCGGGCCCGCACTTCGAAGACTGGAACCTGCTGCGCTCGTTCATCGCGATCTTCGAGACCGGCACCTTGACCGAAGCCGCACGCCGTCTGGGCACCACGCAGCCGAGCATGGGCCGGCACTTGCGCGAACTCGAAGCCCAGGTCGGCGAGACGCTGTTCGTGCGCCTGCCCGGGCAGCTCAAGCCGACCGCGCGCGCGCAGGCGCTGTTCGAAGCCGCGGCACCGATGCAGCAGGCGCTACGCGACGCCGCCGGCCTCTTCAACGAGAGTCAGCAACGCGTCGTTGGTGTCGTGCGCGTGGCCGTCTCGGAGGCCTACGGCTACCACGTCGTGCCGCGCCTGCTCGCGCCGCTGCTGCACCTGCACCCCGAGCTCGAGATCGAACTGGCGGTGTCCAACCGCAGCGACAACCTGTTGCGCCGCGACGCCGATATCGCGGTGCGCCACTTCCGCCCGCGGCAGGACGACCTGGTCGTGCGCAAGGTCGGCAGCACCGAGATGGGCCTCTTCGCGCATGAAAACTTCATCCGGCGTTTTGGCGAACCCAACGGCTTCGAGCTGCCCGAAGGCGCGCTGCTGACAGGCTTCGACCGCGAGCCGATGGCGATCGCCGCGGCGCTGCGGGTAGCGGCACCGACCGCGCCGCTGCGCTTTCGCTGGCGCAGCGACTCGATCCTGGCGCTGCAGGCCGCAGTCGAATGTGGCGCTGCGGTCGGCATGTACTTTGTCGACATCGCCGCCGAGCGCCCCGGGCTGCGGCGCGTGCTCGCCGCGCAGGTCGGCCTGCCGCAGGAGGTCTGGCTCTGCGCCCACGACGAGCTGCGCCGCAGCCGGCGCATGCGCCTGGTCTGGGAATGGCTGGGAGATGGGCTCGAAGCGCGTTTTGCGGGCCTGGCAAAAGGCGCCTGACGAGCCGGGTCAGCGGCGGCGCCGGGCGGCCGCAGCGAGGCGGCGTTCCAACTCGTCGCCGCGCACCGCGCCGGGCAGCCGGCTGCCATCGACAAATACCGCCGCCGGCGTGCCTTGCACGTTGTGCCTGGCGCCGAGGGCCTGGTTGCGCTCGAGCGCCGCGCTGTTGCATTCGCTGCCCGGCGCCGCACCCGGCGGCGCAACGCCGTTGAGCATCCAGTCGCGCCAGGCTTTGGCGGGCTCCTTGTGGCACCAGATGTCCCGCGAACGCGCCAGCGAAGCCGGCCCCAGGATGGGGTAGACAAAGGCGTGGATGGTGACGTCTTTCAAGCCCGCCAGTTCGCGCTCGAACTGCTTGCAGAAGCCGCAGAAAGGGTCAACAAAAACCGCCAGTTGCCGCGAGCCGTCACCCTGCCTGAAGACGATCGCATCAGCCCACGGCAGCGTGCTGAACTTGAACGCCGTGAGTCGGTCGATGCGCGCTTCGCTGAGGTCGATCTTGCTGCGGGTATCGAACAGCGGGCCGCGCAGGACATGGTTGCCAGTGGCGTCCGTGTACAGCAGCTCGTGGCCCATCGTGACTTCAAAGATGCCGGCCATCGGCGTGCGCCGCACGTCGTCGATGGCGCCGAGTTGCGGCATGCGTGCGCGCAGGTTCTTGCGAATCGTCGCCGGGTCGGCCCAGGCGGGGCCGGGCAGCAGGCCCGCGCCGGCCAGCAATAGCATCAGCACCCAGCCGCCGCCGAACATGCCGCCGCCGGAGCCGCCGGCCGCCGGCGGCGGGTCGGGATCAGGTGACGGCGGAGCGGGCGGATCGGGCGGCAGCGGCCGGCCGAGCAGCACCGCGCAGGCCCGGATGCGCGCATCGGCCAGCACCACCGGCGTGCGCACCGGTGCGCTGTAGGCCGACGGCGCGCTGGCATAACGCAGTGCCTCATCGGCATCCAGAACCCCGGCGCCGCAGGTGCTGCTGGTGCATTCGCAGCGGCCGTTGCGGTTGCCCGCAAAAGCGCAGGCGTCGAGCAGCGGCACCTGGACATGCGGCCGCGCGCTGGCGCGCAGGCCGCTGTCGAGCTGCGCCGCAGTCAGCGCCGGGTTCAGCGCCAGCATCAGGGTCGCGACTGACGCCACCGCGGGTGCCGCGAAGCTGGTGCCCGAAGCCGCCGCGTAGCCGGCCGCGGCCGGGCTCACGTCGCCCAGGTTGCCGGTCGAGACGACACCGCTGTCGGCGAGCTGCGCGTCGCAGGTGCCACCGGTGGCGGCATCACCGCCCGGCGTGGCGATGGCGATGGTGGCACCAAAGTTGGCGTAGGTCGCCTTGTAGCCTTCGCGGTTCAGCGCGGTGACGCCAAACGCGCCGGCGCAGCTGGCCGGGCGGCCGGCTTCGCGGCGCTGGTTGCCGGCAGCGACGACCACCAGCGCGCCCGCGGCACGCGCTTCAGCCAGCGTGTCGAGATACAGACGCGCCGCGGCCGCGGTCTCGGGCGTGCTGCTGTTGGCATCACAGGGGTCGGTGCCGCCGTAACTGAGCACGATCACGCGCGCCGGGTGGGGGTTGATCGGGACGCCAGCCACGGCCAGCCCGGCGGCCCAGCGCAAGCCGTCGATGATGTCGCCGATGGCTGCACCGCAACGCCCGGCCACGCGCACCGGCAGCACGCGCGTATTCCAGTTGCCGGCGGCCACCCCTTCGGCGTTGTTGCTCACCGCCGCAACCTGACCGGCAATCAGCGTGCCATGCCAGCTCGACAGCGGCGCCGCAGGGCAGCCGCCCAGCGAAGCCGGGTTTGCGGCGCGCTCGGCAGCGGTGATCGCGTCGCCCGGGTCGGCCGGATCGTTGTCACGCCCGTTGCCGTCGTTGGCGTAGACGGTGTCGGAGACGAAGTCATACCCTGGCAGCAGCCGCGGATTGATCTCCGGGTGCGAGGTGATGCCTGAGTCGAGCACCGCCACCACCGCCGCAGCGCCAGCGACCGGCGCGCCGGTGCTGCGGGTCCAGGCTTTTGTAAAACCCGCCGCGCCGGTATTGCCGGCGCCGGCCGCTTGCAGCCACCACTGCTCGCCATAACGCGCATCGTTGGGCGCCACATCGTTGCGCTGCTCGCGCAGGCGCCGCACGCTGGCCAGCAAACCCGGCTCCATCAAAGCCGTCGCTGCCGACGGCAAGCCGGCAAGCCGCGCGAAGGCCGGCGCTGCGGTGACCGGCGCCGCTGGCGGAATCGCTGCCGCAGTCAGCAGCGCCGCCGACCCCAGCGCAATGAAGATCGATCGAAATTGCATCCATCGCACTCTAGGCATGGCCGTCGTGTCGGCGATGACAGGCCGTGCGGCCCATGAGCCGATCGGCTCATGGCTGCCATGCCGATCGGATCAAGCTTTCACGCGGCAGTCATTGACGCTGCATAGGCTCAAGGGCTCTGCCTGCAACCCCTGCCCGCACTCTTTGATCGCTCATGGCCCGTTCCCGTACGCAACCCGTCGCAGTGTTATTGCGCTCGCGCCCCGCGCAGCGCCACCCCAGCCCGGGCGGGTTCACGCTGCTGGAGCTGCTGGTGGTGATGGTCATCATCGGCCTGCTCGCCGGTTATGTCGGCCCGAAGCTGTTTGCGCAGATCGGCAAGTCCGAGACCAAGGCCGCCAAGGCGCAGCTCGACGCCTTGCAAAAGGCGCTCGACCAGTACCGCATCGACATCGGCCGCTACCCGGCCGGCGAGCAGGGCCTGGTCGCGCTGGTGCAGCGCCCGTCCGACGAGCCGCGCTGGGCCGGGCCCTATCTCGCCAAGGCGGTGCCGCGCGACCCCTGGGGCCGGGCCTACATCTACCGCGCCCCGGGCCAGCAGGGTGACTTCGACCTGCTGTCTTTCGGCAAGGACGGCCAGCCCGGCGGCGAAGGCGACAACGCCGACGTCACGAGTTGGTAGGCCGGCATCGCCAAACCCACCGCATGCCTCACTTCGAGCTGCGCTTTCATGTGCCGCCACGCGGCGAGCGGCGCTTGCGCGTGCAGGCCGAAGACGCCGACGCCGCGGTCGCCGCGGCGCTGGCGCCCGCGGGTCTGTCGCCGCTGCATCTGCTGGGCGTGACGTCGGTTGCGGCGCCCGCTGTCGCGCGCTCGCGCGGGTTTGTGTTGCGCCTGTTCACCCAGGAGCTGGCGCTGCTGCTCGACGCCGGCATCCCGCTGCTCGAAGCACTGACCACATTGCACGAAAAAGGCGGCCGTGGTGGCCAGGCCGGCGTGCTCGAAAAAACTGTCGACGCGCTGCGCTGCGGCCAACCGCTCTCGGTCGCACTGGCGGCGCAGCCGCAGGCCTTCGACCCGCTGTTCGTGGCCATCGTCGCGGCCAGCGAGCGCAGCGGCCAGTTGCCCACCGCGCTGCGCCACCACACCGCGTACCTGGCGTGGAGCGACGCGCTGCGCGCGCGCCTGATGGCCGCGGCGCTGTACCCGGCTTTGCTGCTCGCGGTGGGCGCCGCCGTCGTGCTGTTTCTGCTGCTTTATGTGCTGCCGCGTTTTGCCGGGGTTTTTGACGGCCTCGGGCGGCCGTTGCCGGCGGCCTCGCAGGCGCTCATCGATCTTGGCGTCTGGGGCGCCGCGCATCCGCAGGCCGTCGCCGCGCTGCTCGTCGGGCTGCTGACGGCGGCGCTGGCTATCGCCGGCATCCCGGCGCTGCGCGCCGCGGCGCGCCGCCATGGGCTGGCGCTGCTGCTGCGCTTGCCGGGCCTGGGCGCGCACTTGCGCACGGTCTTGCTGGCGCGGTTGTATCGCGCGCTGGGCCTGCTGATCGGCGCCGGGGTGCCAGTGCCGGCGGCGCTGGGCCTGGCCGACGGGCTGCTGCCCGAGCCGCAGCGCAGCGCGCTGCGCGCCGCGACCGCACAAGTCAATGCCGGCGTGCGGCTGTCGCAGGCGCTGCACGAACAAGCGCTGGCCACGCCGGTGGCGCTGCGCATGCTGCGCGTGGGTGAGAGCAGCGGCAACCTGGCCACGATGCTCGAGCGCGCCGCGGCCTTCCACGACGAAGAGATCGCCCGCAGCGCCGATCTCGCCACCCGCATCGTGAACCCGCTGTTGATGCTGACGATGGGCGTGGTCATCGGCGGCATCGTGGTGCTGATGTACCTGCCGATCTTCACGCTGATGGAGCAGGTGCAGTGAGGCATCCCGAGGCGATCTCGCACGCAAGCGAGCGCGCTGGCGGCGCCGCGCTGCTGCCGGTCGACCCCGGCGTTTGGCCCCACGAGCGGGCGCTCAAGCACCGCGCGCTGCTCCTGCGCGCTGCTGACCGCAGCCTGGTGTTGCGGGCCGACCGCGCCGCCGACCCGCTGCTGTTGCAGGCGGTGGGCGCCAGCCAGCGTTGCCCGGTGCGCTGGCAGCGTTGCGCGCCAGCCGAGATCGACGCCGCACTGGCCGCCGGCGAACAGGCTTATCGCGCGCTCGACGCGGTCGCCAGCAGCGATGCGGCCAGCGGCGCCGACAGCGACGCAGCCGACGTGGCCGGCGGCGTCGCTGCCACCGCGCCGCACGAGTTGTCGTCCAGTGGCCTGGCCGCGCAGAGCAGCCCGGCAGTGCGGCTGCTCGACGCCCTGCTGCACGACGCGCTGCAAGACGGCGCGAGTGACCTGCACCTGGAAAGCACGCCGTTGGGCGCCGCGGCGCGCGTGCGCATCGACGGCGTGATGCTGGCGCTGCGCCGCATCGACGGCGTGGCGCTGGCCGAGCAGATCGTCTCGCGGCTGAAGGTCATGGCCGAGCTCGACATCGGTGAGCGCCGGCTGCCGCAGGACGGCCGCTTCAAGCTGCGCATGCAGGGCCGCGAGATCGACTTCCGGCTCTCGATCATGCCCAGCGCCCACGGCGAAGATGCCGTCGTGCGCGTGCTCGACCGCGCCGCGGTCACGCAGGGCAGTGGCACGCTGACCCTGCCGGCGCTCGGGTTCGATGCCGAGATGCACGCCGCGCTGCTTGGCCAGGCGCGTCTGCCCCACGGCATGCTGCTCGTCACCGGGCCCACCGGCAGCGGCAAGACGACCACCCTCTACGCCGCGATCGCCGAGATCCACGACGGCCGCGACAAGATCATCACCATCGAAGACCCGGTCGAGTACCAACTCGCTGGCGTGGTGCAGATCCCGGTCAACGAAAAAAAGGGCCTGACCTTTGCGCGCGGCCTGCGCTCGATCCTGCGCCACGACCCCGACCGCGTGCTGGTCGGCGAAATCCGCGACGCCGAGACGGCGCAGATCGCGGTCCAGGCCGCGCTCACCGGCCACCTTGTTTTCAGCACCGTGCATGCCAACCAGGTGTTCGATGTCATCGCCCGTTTCATGCACATGGGGCTGGACCTGTACAACGTGGTCTCGGCGCTGAATGCGGTCGTCGCGCAGCGCCTGTTGCGCCAGGTCTGCCCGCGCTGCGCCGTCGCGGTGACGCCGACGCCGGCGCAGTCTTTGCTGCTCGCCGGCGTCCGGCCCAGCCCGCCGACATTGCGCCAGGGCTGCGGCTGCGCCCACTGCCGCGGCACCGGCTATCGCGGCCGCCACGCCGTGGCCGAGCTGCTGCTGCTGGACGATGATTTGCGCGACCTGATCGCTTCACGCGCGCCGATGTCGCAGATCAAGCAGGCCGCACGCGAGCGCGGATTCAAGCCGCTGCGTGACGCCGCGCTGGCCGCCGCAGCGCGCGGCGAAACCACCCTCGACGAGGTCGCCCGTGTCACCGCAGCCTGAACCCGCAGCGTCCATCGCGACGCCCAGGCCGCGCCGATTGCCGCCGCGCTTGCCGGCACGCTGGGCGCCCTGGCTCGCCGGCGCGAAGCCCTGCCACGCGCTGCTGCTCCAGGACGGCCTGCTGTGGGACGCCGGCAGCGCGCGTGATGCCTTCGCGCCACTGCACCAGTACACCGACTTTGCCGCCTGGTGCGCCACCTACCCCGGCAGCGTGTGCGACCTTTGGCTCTCCGGCGCCTTTGTGCACGAGCTGGTCTGCGACCCGGCGTTGCCGCTGGCCGGCGACGCCGCACTCGTCGCGCATGCACGGGCGGTATTTGCGCACTACCACGGCGCGCCATCGTTCGGCTGGCATCTGGCACCTTGGTCGGCCCGAGGCCAGCAGGGTGTCAGCGCGCTGCACGGCGTCGACCTGGGCCAGTTGCTGGCGGTGTCGCGCGCGCATGGCGTGCGTGTGCGCGGCCTGCGGCCGTGGTGGGTGCGCGTGCTCAGCCTGGCGCTGCAACGCGTGTCGACGCTGCGCTCGCACCCGCGCGTGTGGCTGCTGGTGGTCGAAGGCCGCCATGTCGGCGCCTTGCGGCTGCATCGCGGCGCGGTAACAGAGCTGCAATCGCTGTGGCTTGGCCAAGCCCGGCCGCAGCCGCTGGCGCAGCTCGCCAACACGCTGCGCAGCGACCCCGCCGACGCCGCGGCCTCGGGTACCAGCGGGCCCATCGTCGAGCCAGCGTCAGCGACCCCCGTGTTCGCCGTCGGTTTTGGTCTGGACAGCGGCGCGGTGGCGGGCATCGAGTGTTTGTGCGACCTCGCTGCAGCCGCGCCAGCCGCCAATTGGCTGCTAACGGTCGGCGGCCCTCGATGAGCTTGCACCACCGGCTCGCCGACCTCGGCCTGTGGCGCAGCGCGTCGCCGCAGCCAGACTTCCTGCGCCCGCTGCGCCGGCCGCATCGTCTACTGTGGTGGGCCTGTGCCGCGATCTGGCTGGCAACCACCGGCGCCGCATTGCACGCCGGGCGGGCCTGGGCTGAGCGCGAACAGGCCCGCGCAGACCTGGCGGCCGCAGCGGCCCGCGAGCCGGCCGCTGCGCCGCCGGCCCAACCAGCCGCCGAGCCCGCCACGCCCCGTCGGCCCGTCGGCGTGCCCCATGCGCCACCAAAGGCCCCTGCACTGCCGCCACTGCCGGCGCTGCTCGCTTTTGCCTGGCGGGACTCGCTGCTGCACATCGAGCAAGCGACGCTGGCCGGCGTTCAGTGGCTGGTCATCGAGCACGGCGTCGACGGCCGGTTGCATCTCGAAGGGCAGGCCGGCGACCTGACCACCGCCGCCGCGGTGACGCAGCGCCTGGCTGCCAGCGCGGCCTGGCAGGAGATCAGCTTGCGTCGCATCGAGCCGGTGCGTGGCACGGCGTCGGCGAGCGCCGGCCTGCGTTTCGAAATCACCGGCCGCCGGCCGGCGGCACCGACGGAACCTCGGCGATGAAAGCCTGGTGGTCCCGGGGCCGAATGCGCGTCGGTATTGCGCTCGTGCTGGCCGTGCTGTCGGGCCTGGGCGCCGCGACGCTGGTCCTGGCGCTGCAGCTCGCAGCGCATTGGCATGCACAGGCCAGCGCCGACCGATCGGCGCTCGACCTCGCGCACGCCCGAGCGATTGAAACGCGCCAGGCCCAGGCCCGGCTCGAGGGCCGGGCGGCCCAATTGTCAGAGCGCGCCGCGAGTGCGCTCGACAGCCGACCCGGCGCCGATGCCGCCGCCGCGCGGATGGCCGATCTGATGGCGCTGGCACTGCGCCAGGGCGTCACCGTCGAGCGTGTGCAGCGCCGCGACGCGGCCGGCGGCAGCGCGGTCGACCGGGTGGCGCTGACGATGCCGGTCAGCGGCGGTTATCTCGATCTGCGCCAGTTCATCGCCGAAGCGCTGCGCAGCGATGCCGCGCTGGCGCTCGAACGCCTGCGCCTGCGGCGTGCCGATGCCGGCGCGACCCAATTCGACGGTGAGCTGCAATGGCTGCTGCTGCACCGCCCGCTATCCGGCACCACGCCATGAAGCCCCGGCTGCTGTGGGCCTTGCTCGGGCTGTCGCTGCTGGCCAGCCTGGGGTTGGCGACGATCGACGACGAGCCGGTGGCGGCGGTGCTGCAAAACACGCCGCGGCCCGATCGCGGCCCGCGCGCCGCTGCCGCACCGCAGCCCGCGCCACGATCGGCGGCCGCAGCCGCGGCCAGCGCCGACAGCGATTGGCGCTTGCAGACCTGGCCGGATCTCGGCGCTGCCGAGCGGGCCGGGTTTGGCGCCGCGCCAGCGGCTGACGTCAACACCGCCAGGTCTGGCGCTGGCGGCGGGCCCGCCGCCGCCGAGCCGGTGGCCGCGCCGCCCGCGCGGCCGCAAGCACCGGCCTTCCCCTACCGCTGGATCGGCCACCTCGACGACGGCGCTGCCGCCGTCGCGCTGCTCGCCGGCAGCGAGCGCAGCGTCGGCGTGCGTGCCGGTGATGTGCTCGACGCGCAGTGGCGTGTCGACAGCGTGGCCGCCGCCAGCCTGCAACTCACCTGGTTGCCGGGCGGCGATGTCGTCGCGGTACGGCCGAATTAGGCGCCCGACCGCGATGCCGCACGCCATGTCAACCTCAACCGGCCGCTCGGCCATTGCCGGCTGGGCCGTCGCCCTGTGCGCTTTGCTGGCCGGCTGCGCGGCCACGAGCGCACTCGACCAGGCCGACCGCTTGGTGCGCAGCGGCGCGCATGAAGCTGCCTACGCCACCTTGCAGCAAGCGGCATTGGAGCAGCCCGCCGATCCGGGATTGCGCGCCGCGCTGCTGCGCCAGCGCGAACGGCTGGTGTTGCAGGGGCTGGCCCAGGCCGACCTGGCACGCGCCAACGGCCGCCTCGAAGACGCCACCCGGCTGCTGGCCAAGGTGCGCACGCTCGACGCCGCCCATCCCCGCCTGGCCGCGCTGGCGCTGGCCATCGACGGCGCGGCGCGGCACGAGCGGCTGCTCGCCGATGCCCGCCAGGCGCTGACGGCGTCGCGGCCGGCGCAGGCCGCCGCACTGGCGCGCGATGTGCTGGCCGAGTCGCCGTCACACAGCAGCGCGCGGGCGCTGCTGGCCCAGGCCAGCGCACGCCAGGCGGTCGCGGCGGGCGGCGCCGGGCTGGCGCTCGGGCCGGCCTTTCAAAAGCCGGTGTCGCTGGAGTTTCGTGATGCGCCGCTGCGCCAGGTGTTCGAGGTGCTGGCGCGCACGACGAGCATCAACTTCGTCTTCGACAAAGACGTGCGTGCCGACGGCCGCGTCACCGTGTTCCTGCGCAACGTGACACTCGACGAAGCGCTGCGCGTGATCCTGACCACCCAGGGGCTCGACCGCAAGCTGCTCAACGACAGCACGCTGCTGCTGTTCAACAACACCGCGGCCAAGCAGCGTGAACACCAGGAGCTGGTCACACGCAGCCTGTACCTCGTGAATGCCGATGTCAAACAGGTGCTGACGCTGGTGCGCACGATGGCCAAGACCCGCGACCTGTTTGCCGACGAGCGGCTGAACGCGCTCGTCGTGCGCGATACGCCCGAGGTGGTGCGCCTGGTCGAGCAACTGGTGGCGACGATCGACCTGCCCGAGCCCGAGGTGCTGCTTGAGGTCGAAGTGATGGAGGTCGCGAGCGACCGGCTCGACGAACTCGGACTGAGCTGGCCGACCGAAATCCAGTACGGTGTGCCCGGCGCCAGCGGCCAGGTGCCGATCCGCGGCAGCGGCTGGCGCGCGAGCATCGCCACGCCCGGCGTGGTCGCCACGCTGCGGGGCAATACCGGCGCCACCAACCTGCTGGCGAACCCGACGATCCGCGCGCGCAACCGCGAAAAAGCGCGGGTCCAGATCGGCGAGAAGCTGCCGGTCTTCACGACCACGTCGACCGCCAATGTCGGTGTGTCGACATCGGTCAGCTACCTCGATGTCGGCTTGAAGCTCGATGTCGAGCCGACAGTGCAGCTCGACGGCGACGTGACGATCAAGATCGCGCTCGAAGTCAGCAACCTGCTGCGTGAAGTGCCCGGGCCCGCCGGCGCGCTGGCCTACCAGGTCGGCACCCGCCTGACGAGCACCTCGCTGCGCCTGCATGACGGCGAGACCCAGGTCATCGCCGGCCTCATCAACGACGAAGAGCGCAAGCGTGCCAACGGCGTGCCCGGCCTCGCCGAGCTGCCGCTGGTCGGGCGGCTCTTCGGGGTCCACAGCGACGGCCGCGCGAAGACCGAGATCGTGATGCTGATCACCCCGCGCATCGTGCGCAACCTGGTGCCGCCGGGGGTTCGCGAGGCGACCCTGGCGGCAGGCACCGACAGCGCCCCGGGCGCCCCCACGCTGCGCCTGTCGCCACGGGCGCAGGCCAGCGTGGCGTTGTCCAGCGCGATGTCCAGCGCGGCCGGTGCGGCCGGCGCCGCGCGCAGCAGCAGCGTCGCCGATGCCGCCGCGGTGGCCGAGCCGGCGGTCGCGCCCGCCGCCGCGCTGCTGCTGGCCGGCAGCACCCAGGTCGCGGTCGGCGAGCCGGCACCGGTGACGCTGGTCAACCGCTCGGCCCACCGCGTCCGCGGCGAGCTGCGTTTCGACGAGCGGTTGCTGCAAGCCGCGACCGCCAACGCAACCGCTACTGCCGGCGCCGCCGGCGGGCGCATCCCCTTCACGATCGAGCCGCGCGGCGAGTTCGTGGCGGTGCTGCGTGCGCTCGCCGCGGCCGCAGGGCAAACCGTCGAAGTGAGTGTCAGCGACCTCGATGCGACCTCGGCCGCCGGCGAGGCGGTGACGATCGACGTCGATGGCGACGCGCGCATCGTGGTGCGTGCCGCCGGCGCGCCCGCAACGGCACCCCCGCCCCCAGCGCGTGCCGGATCGGCACCCGAGGGCGCGCGCCAATGACATCACGCCGCAGGTTGCCCTGCCCGCCGCTCTGCCCGCCGCGTTGGCCGCCGACGCTGCGCGGCTTCACGCTGATCGAGATGATCGCCGTGCTGGCCATCCTCGGCGCGCTCGCCGCGGCGGCCGTGCCGGTGCTCGAGCTGACGATGCAGCGCGCGCGCGAGCAGGTGCTGCGCGAGGCGCTGCGCACGCTGCGCGGCGCGATCGACGCGCACAAGGCGGCCTTCGACAGCGGGCGCGTCGTTGGCGGCGCGGTCGGCGCGCAGCTGCCAGGTCTGGCGGGCGCGCCGCCGCGCGCCGCCACGGGCCCGAGCGGCTACCCGGCAACGCTGGACATCCTGGTACTGGGCGCCGTCGCGGCCGAAGACGGCGTGGCGTTGCAGCCGGCCCAGCGCATCTACTTTCTGCGCCGCCTGCCGCGCGACCCGTTTGCCGACCCCGAGCTGTCGGCTGCCGAGACCTGGGGCCTGCGTGCGAGCGACTCGCCCGCCGCGGCGCCGGTTGCCGGCAAGGATGTGTTCGACGTTTTTTCGCGCAGCCCACGCACCGCGCTCGACGGCACATGGCTGGCGGACTGGTGACAGCGATGCACCGCCCGCCGCATCCCGCGCCGCGCCGCGCGCTCGGTTTTACGCTGATCGAGCTCATCGTCGTGATGGCCATCGTGGCGCTGCTGGTGGCCATCGCCGCGCCGCGTTATGTGCAGAGTGTCGAGCGTGCCCGCGAGACCTCGCTGCGCACCTCACTGGCCGTGCTGCGCCAGGCGATCGACCAGTTTGCGACCGACCGCGGGCGCTACCCGCGGTCGCTCGAAGAACTCGTCGAGGCGCGCTATGTGCGCGGCATTCCCGAAGACCCGATCACCGGCCGGCGCGACAGCTGGGTGCTGCTCACGCCGCCGCCCGACAGCATGCTGGCCGGCGACACCTGGGACTTGCGCAGCGGCGCCGCCGGCCGCGCCCTCGACGGGAGCTTGTATGCCGAGTGGTAAGCCCGGCGGCCAGCCTGCCGCGTGCCGGCAGCGCGGTTTCACCTACCTGCTGCTGCTGTGGCTGCTGGCCGTGGCCGGCGCCGGACTGGCCGTGACTGGCGAGCGCTGGACCACCGCGGCGCAGCGCGAGCGCGAACGTGAGCTGATGTTCCGCGGCGCTCAGATCCGCGCTGCCATCGAGTCCTACGCCCAAGCCGGCCCGGACGGCAGCGCGCTGCCGGCTGACTTCGCCGCATTGCTCGCCGACCACCGCGGCAGCGGCGCGCACGCGCACCTGCGCCGGCACTACGCAGACCCGTTCACCGGGCGCGCCGACTGGATCGAGCTGCGCGACAGCGGCAGCGGGCTGCTGGGGGTGCGCTCGCGCGCCGAGGTCAAGGCCCTGGGCCGCGGCCCCGACGCGCGCGGCGCGGCTGGCGACAGCGTCGGCAGTTGGGTCTTCAGCGTCGCACCCCGGGACGATGGCGCAGCGACCGCCGCGCCCGAGCAGTACCGCGGCGGGCAGCCGTTTGTGCCAGCCGCCCCAGCCCCCGCGCCATGACCGGCGGCAGAACCCGCGACGACCGCAGAACAGTGACCATGACCGCCGACCAAGAACCCGAGCACGGCGCAGCAAGCGCAGCGGCACCCGCACCCGCACCCGCACCCGCGACCCCACCCGGCTGGGACGCCGTCGGGCACCTCGCACCGGGTGAGGCCGAGGCCTTGGTGCGCATGCTCGAAGGCTCGCTGCAGGTGCGGCGTCGTTATCAGTTTTTTGTCTGGACACAGAGCCATCTGCACGCGCTGATCCCGCATACCGCGCTGGCCTGCGGCAGCTACCAGCGCCAGCGCAAGCTGATCGGCTTCGAGGCCTTCTACAGCGTCGTGCTGTCGGCCGGCGCGATCAACGTGCTGACCCAGCACAGCGGTGAGTTGCTGCGCGCCGCTGCCGCCGCCTGGACGCAGGGGCGCGGCAGCGCGCTGGCGCTGGGCTTCGCGGAGCTGAGCAGCGACGGCGCGCGGCGCGAGGCCGCGCTGTTGCAGCAGGAGACCGGCTGCAAGGGGGTGCTCGTGCATGGGGTGGCGCGGCCGCAGCGGCCGAGCGAGATCGAAAGCCTGTACCTGCTGCTGTGCCCGGGCGGCGGCGACAGCGCCCGCGCGCTGATGCACCTGGATCTGGTGCTGCCGACGTTGCAGATGGCCTGGCAGCGTGTGCTGGCCTCGGAGCGCGAGCTGCGTGCACCGCCGGTGACTCCGGCGACCACCCGGCGCACCCCGGCGCAGACGCCACGCGCGATCACGCCACGCGAGGTGCAGATCCTGAATTGGGTCCGCCTGGGCCGAAACAACCAGCAGATCGGCGAGCAGCTCGGAATCAGCCCGCTGACGGTGAAGAACCATATCCAGAAGATCCTGCGCAAGCTGGGTGCGGCCAATCGCGCGCAGGCGGTGGCGCTGGCGATGACGGGCAATCTGCTCGGCAGCGACACCGAAGGCGCGGGCCGATGACCCCGGCGACCGTCAGCACACGCGCGGCGTAGTCCATCCGGCCCACGGGTCGCGATTTTGGTCGGCACCAGTTTTTCACATGCCGTCGCCATCATCCAGGCAGTGGCTCGGACCAGGGCCGATGTTCTTCGAAGCGGGGTGGCCAGAGGTCGCCTCGGTTGCCGATGGACGCCACGGCGCACGGCCCTTTTTGGGGTGCGACCGCAGCGTGTATCCGCAAGCAAGGCCCGGGTCCACACCAGCCGCTCACTGCCTTTTTGATCGACCCTCAGGAGAGACTATGAAATTCAAGCAACTTGCCCTCGCAGCGGCACTGTCCGTCGCGATCGCGCCGGCATTCGCCAAAATCAGCTTCACCGACGACACGTCGGAAATCTTCGCCCTCGTCTTCAACGACGATCTCGGCAGCTACTCGCTGGATCTCGGCATCACGCTGGGTGACTTCAAGGCCGGCGCCATCACCGCCGGCTACTCGTTTGCCGCCAACATCGGTACGGCCTACCCGTCCGCGTTTGCCGGCCAGACGGTGAGCTGGGGCCTGATCGCCGTCGATGCCGACGGCTTCTCGGGCTCGGAGTTCTCGATGTTGATCGGCGGCTCGAACGGCTTCACGCCGCCGGCCAACTTCGTCAACTGGGAGCAAGCAGCCGCCACGATGGGCGGTTTCGCGCTCACGCTGAGCAGCAAGGACTCGGGTCCGACGGGTCACTTCCAGGCCGTCAACGGCGACGAGTTCAGCGCCAAGGGCGAAGTCAGCCAGTACACCGACAATGTTTTCATCGGCAGCCTGGGCTATCCGATCGGCAACGCGGTCGGCACGAGCACGCCGCTGTTTCTGCTGTCGAGCGCCGACAACACGACGCTGGACATCCAGAAGTTCCAGGGCCTCGCGTCGTTTGACGGCCAGACCTTCCGTTACGCCAGCACCGTCGTGCCGCCGCCGCCGATCCCCGAGCCCGGCACCTACGCGCTGATGCTCGCCGGCCTCGTCGGCCTGTCCGCCGTCGTGCGCCGCCGCATCCGCCGCGACTGACCTGAAACGGCGCTCTCGGGG
>JAYUSP010000271.1:0-5228 GCA_043755615.1 Betaproteobacteria bacterium | reverse complement strand
GCGCCACGGTGCCGCTGCAGGCCAGTGTGCTGGAATGTGTCGAAGCGCTCGACCAGTTGCACGCCATGCTGCGCGTGGCACTTGCGCCGGTGGCACTTGATCCCGTGGTGCTGAGCCCGTGGCGCGCTGAACGTGGCACCGACCGCGGCGACCAGTCGCCGCGTCACGCCGTCACGGCGCGCGCTGCCGATCGTGCCGCAACGGCACGGCCCTGACGGCTGCCAGCAACAACTGCGGCAACACCCCCGCCAACAGCGCCGGCTTCGACCAGCGCCAAGGCCGGCACCATACGACCAGACCGCCAAACATCGCGGCGCCGGCCACCAGGCCGAACGGGTGGCGTTGTGCGATCGGATGCACGGCCGCCGTCGCGGCGACCGTGGCCACGGTGGCGGCGGCGCGCAGCGGGTGACGGGCCCACCACTGGCTTGCAGCATCGATCACGATGCGCACGCCGGGGCTGCTTTGCAGCGCGTCGAGCCAGGCCGGTGTCTTCGACGCGGCGCGTTGTCCGCCACCCGGGGCAGCAGCTGCGGTTGGCCCCTGCAGCGCGATGCGCAATTGCTCGCGCGACTGCGCAAGTCGGGCGTAAGGCGAGGGCAATGTGGCGCTCACGGCCGAGTTCACGGCCGAGCTCGCGGTTGGATTCATCGGGCTCACGTGCGGTGTCAAGTGCGGCGGCACGTGCGGCGTCGCGTGCGGCGTCAATCGCGGGCTCACGACCGTATTCACGACCGAACTGCCTCACGCAGCATGCTCAGGTCGGCAGCAACCTGCTGGCGCAGGTTCGCAGCCGCTTCGAGTGCGCCGCCGGAGCGTGCCGCCAGCGCAAAAACCAGGCCGGCCAGCAGCGGCACCAGCGGCACCGCAAGCAAGACCCACGGCGCGCGCGCCGTGGTTTCGGGCACCACGGCCCAGAGCATTACGCCGACGCCTGCGAGTACCGCGCCGACGGCCAGGCTGCACAGCGCCGCGGCATGCAGCAACGCACTGCGTTGCAAGGCCGCAGCGATGCGCGGCACCTCGACCGCGGCCAGCGCGGCATACGCCTGCGCATGCTCGGCCAGCAACGCCGGCCGCGTCGCGATCAGGTGCAGCAAGACGTGCATGGGCCGTGCAACTTCAGCCGCGATCGCGCGAGCGGCTCAGCATCCCGACCAGGGCCATCAGTGCGGCTCCGGTGGCGGCGGCGATCAGCATCGCCTTCAGCGGCTCGTCCTTGATGTACATCGCGGTGCGGTCGGTGGCATGCACGGCGCTGTCGCGCAAGCCCTGCGAGGTGTCGCGCAAGGCGTTGGCAGTGCGCTGCGCAAACGCGCTCGCCTGTTCGCTGGCGCGGTTGAGCAGGGGCGTGGCTTCATGGCGCGCGTCCTGCACGCTGCCGGCGAGGCCGTCGAGCGCGTCGTTGGTCGCGCGCTGGGTGGCTTTGATCGCGTTGTCGGCGGCTTGCGCGGCGTGGTCGACGAGGCCATTGGGTTGTTCGAAGGGGCGTTGGGTGATCATGGTGATTCCGTTGAAGTGGGTGAGTTGGCGAAAGAGGGGTCAAGCCTTCTTGATAAGGCCGAACAGGAAGCTGGCCACTGCCAGCACGGCAAACACAACGAACAAAATCTTGCCGATGCCCGCAGCGCTGGCGGCGATGCCGCCAAAACCGAAGACGGCTGCGATGAGGGCGATGACAAAAAAGACAACGGCGTAGTGCAGCATGGGGCAACTCCTGTGGCGGTGGCTGGATCAGCGGTGCCGCCAGTCTGGTGGCACCGGTGCATTGCAGCGATAGGCCGCTTTGCCGAGCCGCTGTCGGGCGAATGGGTTTGCTGCCGTAGGACGGCGCCGACAGAACCTATGCAGCCGGTAGCGTGTTTGCGGCTGGTGCGGCTGATGCGGCGGGTGCGGCTGATGCCGCAGGCGCGGCAGGCGCGGCAGGTGCGGCCAGCGCGGCCGGCGGTTCTGGCATCGATGCCGGCAAGGTGACACGCACCAGCGTGCCTTGCCCCGGTGCCGATGCGACCACCAGGATGCCGTTTTCAGCTTCGACGCGAAAGCGCATGCCCAGCAGTCCGTAGGCCGAAGTCGGCGCCACGCGGGTGTCGAAGCCGACACCGTCGTCGCGCACCGAGACCTCGACCTGGTCTCCGATTTGGCGCAGGGTGAACCAGGCCTTGCGCGGCCGGGCGTGTTTGCCGAGGTTGGTGATCGCCTCCTGGACGAGCCGGTAGACGACCAGATCGGCGCTTGCCGACAGCGCCACCGGCTCCAGCGCGCAATGGACTTCGATCCCCGAGCGTTGTGCAAACTCGGTGGCCAGGATTTCGAGGGCCGAGACCAGACCCAGGTTGGACAGCGTCGACGGCCGCAGGTCTTCGATGATGCGCCGGCCGAGTGCGATGCTGCTGTTGAGCGTGACCACCAGGTGCGTCAGCCGCTCCAGCGCCTCGGGCGCGGCGTCCCCCAGGCGCGACTTGATGCGCGCCGCATCGAGCTTGGCCGAGGTCAGCAGCGCGCCGAGCTCGTCGTGCAGGTCGCGGGCCAGGCGGTGGCGCTCGTCTTCGCGCACGGTCAGCAGATGTTGGGCGAGCTCGGTCAGTTGCGCGGTGCGCAGCTTGACATCGGTTTCAAGGCGCGTGCGTTCGGCCTCGGCCAGGCGTTTGAGTTCGAGCTGATGGGTTTCGATCGTCGTGCGGTGGCGCAGGTACATGTACAGCGCCAGCAGCATCACCGCACCGAGCACGGTCAGGCCGATGCGGCTGATCTGCAACGTCTGGTAGACGCTGGCCCGGCCACGGGCCACGTTCGCCGATTCATGGGCCAGCAACTCCGCGCTGAGTACGCGGATGGCTTCCATCTTCTCGCGTCCCAAGCCGGTCCAAACCAGCTCCTTGGCGGTATCCGGCCGGCCGGCCCGTTGCAGGCGGATCGTCTCGGCGATGATCGACAGCCGGGACTCGGTCACCGTACGCAACCCGGCGAGCGCCGTGCGCACCCGTTCGGTGTCGTCGCCGGCGTAGCGGCGATCGAGCTGCTGCAACGATGCGTCCACGTCCTTCAGCGCCTCAGCGTAGGGTTCAAGGTACGCCGCGTGGCCGGTCAGCAGGTAGCCGCGCTGGCTGGCCTCGGCAGCGAGCACGCTGCTCTTGAGACGCTGGATACTCAGGTGCGCCGCGGCCATCTCACCGAGATCGTCGAGGATCTGCACCGATTGCCGGTACGAGCCTTCGCTGATGAACAGCAGCGCGACCGCGGCCAGCAGGGCCAGCGCAAACACCACCGGGCTGCGACGGATGACTTGCGGATTCAGCATCGTGGGGGCATCGTCGGGTCAGCGTGCAAAAAGTGGGATCATTCAGCGAGGAGGGCAATTGTCACCATGATTCGAATCGCAATCGTCGACGACCACGCGCTGGTGCGCGCCGGACTGCGCCAGTTTTTTGCCGAGCAGATCGACTTCTGTGTCGTTGCCGAAGCCGCCAGCGGCCGCGAGGCGATCGACATCGTGCGCAAGGGCGAGGTCGACGTCATCGTGCTCGACATCGGCATGCCCGACCAGAGCGGCGTCGATGCGCTGGCCGCGATCCGCGCCCGTGCGCCCGAGCTGCCGGTGCTCATCCTCAGCGGCTTTGCCGAAGAGCATTACGCCACCGCGCTGCTGCGCCAGGGTGCCAGCGGCTACCTGAACAAGGACTGCGATCCCGAGGAGATCGTGCGCGCGATCCGCACGGTCGCGCGCGGGCGCCGGTACATCACCGCCGGTGTCGCCGAGCGGCTCGCCGATGGTCTGGGCGCCGGCGGCGACTTGCCGGCGCACGAACAATTGTCCGAGCGCGAATTGCAGGTCTTCTTGCGGCTGGCCAAGGGCGAGACCGTGGGCCACATCGCCGACGGCATGTCGCTCAGCGTGAAGACCGTCAGCACCTACCGCACGCGGGTGATGGAGAAGATGGCGCTGGCCTCCAACAGCGACTTGACCTACTACGCGCTGAAGAACGGCTTGATCCAGTAGGGCAGCCATCACGACGGCCCTGGGCGGCTTCAGGACAGTGTCGCGTGCTGGCTGTCGATGCCCCGCGCCAGGCGGTTGCAGTAGCCAACCAGCGCATCAATTTCGGTCGACTTGTCGAACATGCGGTCGGCGCCCAGCGCCAAGCAGCGGCTGCGCATGGCGGCGGTGGCGTAGTTGCTGAACACCACCCAGTTGCGCTTGCGCCCGGCGCCTGTGCCAAACTGCAACACGCCCAGGCCTGAGCCGCGTTTGAGAAAGATGTCGACGATCACCAGGCGCGCCTCGTTCGCGTCTTGCGCCAGCCAGGCGGTGGCCGTCGGCTCATCGTCGGCAAACCCGACCACCTGCACCGGCGTCAACTCCTCCAGTGTGGCGATCAGGTTGTCGCGGATAACGGGACTGTCTTCGACGATGTACGTCTTGAGCCTGGGCATCGGCAAATGAAAATTGGCAGCCCAGGAGACGTGCCTGGCACCGTGTTGGCGCCGGGCCGGGCAGGGCCCGGGGACTGCAGGCGCGCCGTGACTGGAGTATGCCCACCGGCACGCATGCGCTGACGGGTTCATTTCGCCCGGCAATGCGTCGGAGAACGCCTACACGGCGCTGCTGCAGTCTGGGCAAGCTCAGCAGCCACCGAGCGCCTTCAGGGCTTGCCGGGGTCGGACTTTAACCACGAATCGGTGGCCTTCTTTTCCCAGGCAGCGAGCTGCTTCTCGGCCTCGTCTTTGGCGATGCCGTAGCGTTCCACGATCTTGCCGGCGAGCTGGTCGCGCCGGCCGGCCACGATGCTGAGGTCGTCGTCAGTGAGCTTGCCCCACTCTACGCGGGCCTTGCCGGTGACTTGTTTCCAGTTGCCTTGTATGCGGTCCCAGTTCATGGTGTGTGTCCTTGGCGTAGAGATGGATGGTCAGCTTGCCACGCCCTTGCGCGTGGCAGGTCGAAGAGTCACGGTCGAACGGCGATCTCGTTCTTCACCGCGCGCACGCCATTGACCTTGCGGGCCAGCGCTTCGGCGGTGGTGCGTTCGGTGGTGTTCTTGGCGAAACCTGAAAGCATGACCGTTCCCTTCATCGTTTCCACACTGATGGAAGCGGCATCAACCAGCTTGTTTTCGATCAAACGTGCTTTCACGGCGGTGGTGATGGCCGTGTCGTCGACATAGGCATGTTTTATTATTTTGTATACAATGTTCGAATTGAAAACCTTGATTGTGATGCAAAGTTGTCAA
>JAYUSP010000270.1:0-5290 GCA_043755615.1 Betaproteobacteria bacterium | reverse complement strand
GGCTCACACCCTTCAAGGGTGGCAGGTCGGCCGCAGCCAGCGTGGCGTTGGCGCCCGGCGCGACGATGATCGAATTTTCGGCGCTGTCGGAGAGGCCGATGAAGGCGGTGCCGGTGGGCTCGGTTGCCGAACGCACGATGTGCATCGCGACGCCGGCTGCGGCCAGTGAGGCCTCGATCGGTGCCGCGTAGGCGTCGGTGCCCAGGGCCAGCAGCATGCGGGTTTCGACGCCTCCGGCGCGGGCACAGGCCAGCGCCTGGTTGGCGCCCTTGCCGCCGGGAAAGGTCTGCATCGAGCGCCCCAGCACCGTTTCACCGGGCGCCGGAACATGCGGCACGCGCACCACGAAATCGAGGTTGGCCGAGCCGGCCACGAGCAGGGTCATGGCGGCGCTAGCGCCTGATAGACACGCTCGAAGAACTTCGAGTTCAGTTTGGGCAGGTCCGCGCCATCGTCCGGCGGCAGGTGCTGGAGCAGCAGGATGGCGATGACTTGCAACGTCGGATCGATCATGAAGTAGGTCGATGCGGCACCCAACCAGCCGAAGGATCCGACCGAGCCCGGCCGGCGGCGCTGCGGCGCGTCGAGTATCACCCAGCCCCCCAGGCCCATGCCTTCGCCGGCGCGCGACTGCGTGGCGGGCAGCCCCGGCGGCGGGTCGAGTTGCACGAGCTGGTTGCTGAGCATCGTTTCGACGGACTTGGGCTCGAGGATGGCCGCCCCGTCGAGTCTGCCGCCGTTGAGCAGCATCTGGCAAAAACGCATGAAGTCGGCGGCCGTCGAATACAGGCCGCCGGCCAGGCTGAAGTAGGGGCGCAGCATGACGCCGGGTTCGGTGGCCGACGCGCCGCTGGCCAGCACGATGCGTTCGGCCGCGCTGACGGTGGAGAGATCGACGATGCGCTGGCGCTGGCCCACCGGCACGCTGAAGCCGGTATCGATCATCTTCAACGGGCCGAAGATGCGCTGCTGCACGAAGGCATCCAGCGGCATGCCGCTGGCGACCTCGATCAAGCGGCCCAGCACCTCGTATTGCACGCCGTCGTAGCGATAGCGGTCCCCCGGGTCGCCAGCCAGCGGCTCGCGCGCCACGCGCGCCGCAAAGTCCTTCAGGTCGGCCGCGTCTTGCAGGGCCGCTCGTTCCAGCAGCAACGACGCCTCTTCGATGCCGCGCCCGCCAGTGGCAAAGCCCGGCGTGTGAGTCAGAAGCTGGCGGATGGTGATCGGCCGCCGTGCCGCGCGCAGCACCGGCGCCGCCGCCGTGCCGCCAGTCAAAACCTGCATCTGCGCGAACTCGGGCAAGTGCTTGGCCACCGGATCGTCGAGCGTCAGGCGGCCCTGTTCGGCCAGCATCAGCGTGGCCACGGCGGCCACGCTCTTGCTCATCGAGTAGATGCGAAAAATCGCGTCGGGGGTCATGGCCACGCGGCGCTGCAGGTCGCGTGAGCCGAAGGCCTGCACATCGACCACCTGGCCGGCGCGAGCAACCAGTGTCACGGCCCCGCGGTGGCCACGCGTGCCCGTGGCGGCTTGCATGAAGGCCGTGATGCCTTCGCGCCCCTCTGGCGTCAGACCCTGCGCTTGCGAAGCCGGCAGAGCCCCTGCCGCCATCGCGCACAGCAGGGCCAGGGTCTGTCTCACTGCGGCGCCTAGACCGCTAGCCACGGCCCGGAATCAGAACTTGATCTCGTGCGAGATCGACACCACCCGGCCGCGCCCGGCCAGGTAGGGCAGGAAGCTTCCCGAGACCTGCGAAAAACTCAGCTCGTACTGTTTGTTCAGCAGGTTCTCGACGCCCAATGTCAGCGTGCCCAGGCGGCCCAGGTCGTACTTGGCGCCCAAGTCAAACAAGGTATAGCCCCTGGTGTGCTCTTCGCCGCTCTTGCCGATGTTGATGTCGCGCGACATCAGTTGGGTCGCGCCCAGCGTCAACGAAGACTGCGATGTCGGCTTCCAGGTGCCCGAAACATTGATCTTGTCCGGATTGATGTCGAGCACGCCCATCTGCCTGTCCAGCGGCCCCCCGGCCACGAACTCGGTCTTGCCGCGAATGCGCGAGTACGTCGCGCTGGCCTTCAAGGACTTGCTCAGCTTGAGCTCGCCCGACAGTTCGATGCCCTTGATGTCCACCGGCAGGCGCCTGATGATGAAGTCTCGGGTCACCGGGTCGATCAGCAGCGTCTGGCCGAAGGTGGAGAAGGAATGGTAGTACGAGCCGCTCAGCGCCCCCATCGGGCCGCGCCAGTTGAAGCCGACTTCGTCGTTCTTCACGATGACGGCCTGCAGATCGATGATGCCTGCCACCGACTGCCCCGCATAGTTGACGTTGCGCAGCGGAATGCCCACGTTGGGCAAGGTGAAACCCTTGCCGGTGGCAGCAAACACCGACCAGCCGGCCGGCAGACGCCAGACCAGGCCCAGATTGGGCAGGTTGGCGGTATAGGACAGTGTGCCGCCCTGGACGGAAGATCGGTTGCGGGAAAAGACGGTGGTGTAAGAGTCCACCTGGAGCTCGCCGTCCTCACGCCGGAGACCACCCGACACGGTCACCGGGCCGATGTCATAGGAGGCCTGAACCCAGGGCGCGGTGCTGGAATAGTTCATCGGCGGCACCCACGGCCGGTTGGTCAGCGCCAGGCGTTGCTGGGCCTGGTCGCGCGTGAGATCGAGGCCACCGCGCAGCTCCAGGCCGCGGACAGCAAAAGCGTCCTGGCGCGCGAAGGACGTGCGCAGACCCTTCTTCTTGGACGCCACCTCAGACTGATCGACCAGCGTGCCCAGCGGGGCGATCAAGGGGTCTTGCCGGTCGGAGCCGCTCTCTGGCAGGAACCTCATGGCCTGGTCGGCGGCATAAAGATCGAGTGTGAAGACACCGCCGAGCAGGTTGCCGTGTGAATACGACACGCTGCCCTGCTTGAAGTCATTGATCGCGGCCAGCGTGCCAAACAGCCCAGGGCGCGCGGCGGTGTCGGGGTTGCCGTCGTCGCGGCTGCCATCGACGTTGCGGTAGTTGCCCTTGCCTTGGATCTTGAAGCTGGTCGCCATGACCTGGATGCGCTGCTCGTTGCCGCGGCCGAAGTTGACACCGCCCTTCACGAACACGTTGTTGGCCTCCGAGTCGGCGACGGTACCGCTGCTATGCATGCCGACGCGGCGGCCGTCGCCGCTGAACGACATGCCGCGGTCGATGCGCGACACGCCGGCCAGCAAGTCGTAGGCATCGGCCTTGTACGCAAAGTTCAGGCCCACCTTCCAGCCCGCGCTGTCGTCCTTGAACTGCGTCGTGTAGCGGGTGTTGACGGTGAACTCGGCACCCGGCTTGGTGGGCACCTTCGAGATGTAGTTGATGATGCCGCCGGCTGCACCGATGCCCTCGGAGGCCGAGGGCCCGTTGATGACTTCGATGCGGCCGATCAGGCCCATGTCCGTGAAGGTGCCACTGCGGCTGCCCTCGCGCAGCGGCGAGCCTTGGGGAATGCCGTCGAACAAACGCAGCGCAATGCGACCGCGAAGGTTCTCGCCGTTGTTGGCCATGGCCTGCGACGACTCGGAGTAGCCCGGCACCGTGCGCGCCAGCACGGCGGTGGCGTCTTCGGTCAGCGCCAGCGTGTGCTCGAGCTCTTGCTTGGTGACGACGGTGACAGCGCCCGGAATCTTGTCGATCGCCTTGGCGCTGCGCGTGCCGGTGGTGATGGTCACCACCTGCGCGTCGTCTTTCTTCTCGTCGACCTGGGCGGCAGGGGCAGCCGTCTGCGCATGGGCGCTGGTGACGGCCGCTGCGAGCAGCGCAAGCGTGAAGACGTTCGGAGCTTGTCTCATGGTTTGTTCTCGGTTGATGCGTGGCGAACGCGCCGACGACCTCGGTAAGTCTTGCCGAACTCAAACCCAAGTGAAACCACGCGAAACTATGTTCAGGCTCTAGTTTTTGTTGCTTGTGCCGCAGCCGCGTTCTTCGCCCGCATGTCGGCGCGCGCCTCTTCCAGGAACACCGTGACGAGGCGGATGCGGATTGTCGAACGTGACCAGATCACGCCCACGCGGCGCGGCTCGCACGCCAGCGGCAGCGGCAGGCGCACGAGCTGAAGGCCTTCCGGCCACGGCCGTGCCCAGTCGGGCACCAGCGACACACCCAGGCCGCGGTCGACCATCACCGCGATCGCGTTCAGCGCGTTCAGCTCGAAGCGCTCACGCGGCACGATGCCGGCCGCCTGCAGGTATTGGTCGGCCTGGCGACCGCCCCACTGCAGCCGGTCGTAGCGGATCAGCGGCTCGCTGGCCAGCAGTTCATGCGGGTCGCGGCCGGCCATGTGCAGCGGCGCCAACACCACCAGCGGCTCTTCGCGCAGCAGCTCCCATTCGCAGGTCTTGGGCAGATCGAAAGGGGCTTGCAGCACGATCGCGGCGTCGATCTCACCGCTGGTCACGGCATGGTGCAGGTCGGGCGAGTAGCCGGGCTTGATGAAGACCTGCACGCGCGGAAAACGCTCGACGACGCGCGCCAGGATGTCGGGCAGCATGCCGGTGAGCGCGTTCGTGCCGGCGCCCAGGCGCAACTCGCCTGCGGTGTCGGCGTCGTTGGCGACCGTGCTCAGGTCGGCCACATGCCGCAGCAGTTCGCGCGCGTTGCGCAGGATGCGTGCGCCCGGCTCGGTGACGCAGACGGTGCGGCCGACACGTGCGATCAGCGGCGCGCCGATCTCGCGCTCGAGCGTGCGAATCTGCTGCGCCACCGCGGCAGGCGTGATGTTCAGCAGTCGCGCGGCGGCCGCCATCGAGCCATGGTCGGCGACTGCCACGAAGGTCTTCAGGAATTGGGTTTCCAAGTGCGGTGCCCGGGTCGCGCGCCTGGCGTCGACGCGGGAGGCGATTGTGCCGCCGGCCCGGGCTTGGGCTCGTGGTCGCCCATCACCGCCCGACAGGCCGCTGCGACAATGCCGCAATGCTGACACCCACGCCCCTGACCGACCACGACATCGAGCACTTGCAGTCGCTGCTGGACGCCCTGCCCACAAGCGTGCAGCCGCTGGACGTGGTGGCGCTGGACGGCTACCTGTGCGGCGTGCTGCTGCAAGCCGACGAGATCCCCGAAGTCGACTGGTGGCCCGGTGTCGTGGACGTTGAAGGCCGCGCCCTGCCGCCGGGCCTCAAGGCCGAGCCGCTGTTGGCGCTGGTGCGCCGCCGCCATGCCGAGTTGTCGCAAGCCATCAATCAGCGTGACTGGTTCGACCCGTGGGTTTTTGCGTTCGACGACGCCGCCTCCACCACCGAACAGGTGCTGCCCTGGGTCGCC
>JAYUSP010000269.1:0-5314 GCA_043755615.1 Betaproteobacteria bacterium | reverse complement strand
GCACCAAAAAACTCCCCCCCCTTCGTGTCGGCATCGGCGGCCCGGTCGGCTCGGGCAAGACGACGTTGGTCGAAAAATTGTGCAAGGCGATGCGCGATCGATTCGACATCGTCGTCGTCACCAACGACATCTACACCAAGGAAGACCAGCGCCTGCTCACCGTCGCCGGCGCGCTGGAGGCCGATCGCATCATGGGCGTCGAGACCGGCGGCTGCCCGCATACGGCGATCCGTGAGGATGCGTCGATCAACCTCGAAGCGGTCGACCGGATGTTGGAAAAATTCCCCGATGCCGACATCGTCTTCATCGAATCCGGCGGCGACAACCTGGCCGCCACCTTCAGCCCCGAGCTGAGTGACCTCACGCTGTATGTCATCGACGTCGCCGGCGGCGAGAAGATCCCGCGCAAGGGCGGGCCGGGCATCACCAAGAGCGACCTCTTCGTGATCAACAAAACCGACCTCGCGCCGTACGTCGGTGCGAGCCTGGACGTGATGGAAGCCGACACCCGCCGGATGCGACCGAACCGACCCTATGTGATGACCAACCTTCGGACAGGCAGCGGTTTGTCTGAAGTCGTGGACTTCATCGAAACGCGCGGCTTGTTGCGGTAGATTGATCGTGGCGCGCCGGCATCCCGGCGCGACGATCCGGATCCACCCCGATCCACCCCGATCCACCCCGATCACCCCGATCACACCGATCAATTCTGGAGACGACCATGGGACTCATGAGCTTCATCAAGACCGCCGGCGAAAAGCTGTTTGGCAAGGGCGATGCCAAGGCCGCTGCCGACGCCGTGGCGGCCGCGCCCACGCCCGAGGCGGTGGCCGCGATGAGCGACGCCGCGAGCAAGGCGATTGCCGACTACATCGAGACCCAGGGCCTGGGCGTCAGCGGCCTGTCGATCGCCTTCGATGCGCCCAGCGGCACCGTCACGGTATCGGGCCAGGTGCCCGACCAGGCGAGCAAGGAAAAGGTGCTGCTGTGCTGCGGCAACGTGCATGGCGTCGAAGCCGTGAACGACATGCTCACCGTGGACGCGCCGGAGCCCGAAGCGCAGTGGCACACCGTCGTCTCGGGTGACAATCTGTCGAAGATCGCGAAGGCTTTTTATGGCGACGCGAACAAATATCCAGTGATCTTCGAGGCCAACAAGCCGATGCTCAGCCACCCCGACAAGATCTATCCGGGGCAGATGTTGCGCATCCCGCCAGTCTGATCGACTGACTCGCCGCGTCGGCGCCTGCGCCTGCGCAGTATCGGATGGCCTGCGGGCGGCTTGCAGGCCACCAACTGATCAGGTGTACGTCACCCAATCAGCGCGCTGCGGATGGTCCAGGTGCGGCACGCCGTTGTAGCTGACCAGCATGTGGCGCTTGGGCGTGAATGCAAACTCGGTCAAGGCGCTGTTGCGCATGCGCAGGTTGAGCTCGATCACGGTCGACGGCGGCGCGGCGAGCACCTGCGCCACCGCAGTCGAGATCGGCCCGCCGCTGCTCACGAGCAGCACGTTGCCGGTGAACTGCTGGCGCACATGGTCGAGGGCGCCGTTGATGCCGTCGAGCCACTGGCCCCAGGTAGGCATGCCTTCAGGCTGCGCCTTGCCGGCCATCCAAAGGCCCAGGCCTTCACGCAGCAGGCGAAAGTGATGGCGGTAACTTTCGGCATCGGTCGGCGCCAGCAGTTCGCCGCTGAAAACCGTGCGCACGACGGCGTGGCTGTCGTATTCGTTGAGGCCCGGCCATTCAGTCGCTGCCGGCAAGCCGGCCAAGCTGCTCGCGATCGCGTCGAGTGATTGCCGGTGGCGGCGCAAGGTGCCGCGAAGAACGGCTTCGAACTTCAGTCCCCGCTCGTGAAGATAAGCGCCGAGCAACGCGCATTGGCGCGTGCCCAGCTCGCTAAGGACATCGTAGTCGGCAGCGCCGAAGGAGGCCTGACCATGGCGGACGAGATAGAGGGTGCCCATGACGGGGATTGTTGCGCTGGGCCCGGTGGCGCGCAGTCACCGCCGGGACGTGCGCCGTCACAGCACGACCACATGCTCAAGGTGCGCGCCGCGCACCACACGCAGCGGCATGCCGGCATCGAAAGTGACGAACCGCATCCCGTGCCAGACCGCCAGGCCCAGCAGGTAGGCGTCAGTCACCTGGCGGTGGGAGAGCAGTTGCTCGGCATCGAAGTGCAGCTCGTCGAGCAGGCTCAGGTCACCCGGCACAAACATGTGGTGTCGTGTCGCGGTGGCCTCACGCAGCCGCTGCGCCACCCGCGCGGCGGCAAGCGCATTCGGATAACCCGGCTGCGACATGATGCGCACACAACCGTTCTGCGTGATGGCACAAGAGGCCCAGCCGGCGGCGATATGGGCCGTCAGCCACTCGGCAGCGCGGCTGTTGTGCAGGTGGTCTGAATCGAGCAACGCGATCAGCACGTTCACGTCCAGCAGCGCGCGGCGCGCCGCGGTCGCGACACGGGCTTTGACTGCTGACGACGGCGCCGGCGCCGGGTATGGAGGACGCGGCTCCTGCACAGCCACCGCCGCACCCGCGCCTGCCCCCACGCCTGCACCCGGGGCGGGCTTGGGCGCGGTCGTTTGCGCTGCCTTGCGTGTGACCTGGCGTGTGACCCGGGGTGCGGCCTTTCCCGCGACCATCAGTACTCGCCTTCGTCACGCAGTTTCTGGATCAACGCATTCGTGACCAGGGTGCCGCGCGGGGCAAACGGCCTGAAGCCATGCAGCGCGGCCGGCGCGTGCCGGGCCGCGGGGGCCGGGCGCGCCGTTTGCGTCAATGCCCGGCGGGCCAGTTCTGAAAGTACCTGGCCGGCGGTTTTGTTTTCCCGGCGCGCGATTTCTTTTGCACTGTTGAGCACGTCTTCGTCGAGGTCGAGGGTGGTGCGCATGGCTGGATTTCTCGGCGGAGCCGGGAGGGTGAATCGAGGGAAGTGATGCTAACACATCTGATGCAATGCAATCTGATGACCATTCGCCTGACGAACCTTCGCCTGATGAACCGTCGCCTGATGCGACCGATCCGTCGGCTGAACAAAACACCTTCCCCCAACACGGCGCTGGCCACTGTTTGCTGGCGGCCGGCCAGCTGCGGCTTCAGCGCGCCCGACCCGGCGTGCGCAGCCGGTCAAGGCCGCGCTGCGCCTCGTCGACCAGCCTGCCGCTGCTGCCGGCAGTGCGCAACTCGAGCAGCAGCGACTCGAAGCCGGCGCGCGCGGCGGACCGACTGCCCGCGCCGGCCTGTTCAGCCTGCAAGGTGGCGTGCACAAAGCGCCAGATCGGCCGTCTGTCGTCGCTCAGCCCGTCGGCGGGAAACAACCCGACAAATGTGGCCAGCAAATCCGGCGGCGGCAGCGCCTTGACCACCGCCGCGCGGGTTTCGGCATCGAACATCGTTGCGCCCAGCGCGCGGGTCCACAGCCGGTCGCGGTGGTCGGGGCGAATGACCTCGGCGCCACGCCGCATCTCGTCGGCCACCGCAACGGCATAGGCCACATTCGCCGCGGCGTCGGCATTGCCGCCCAGCGTGGCGCCGAACTGCAAGGCACGCACAAAGACCCGGCCGCGGCTGTCGGTCACCCCACCCGCCAGCGCCGTGGCGAAACGTGCCTTGGCCTCGTCGAGGTGGCCCGGCCGGTCCAGTAACTGCCGCGCCCACATCGCATTGGCGTAGACATTACCGGCATCGTCGGCCAGCGCACGTCTCCAATGCGCCGCGGGGTTGACACCACTGATGCCGTCGCGGCCACGCAGGTACTCACCCCATCCGATATGGGCGCGCAGGTCGGCAGCACGGGCACCGCTGGTTCGTGACAGCCCCTGGACGAGCACCGGCTGCGCCTGCACCACCTGTTCACCAAAGGTCTGTTTGCCGACCACGGCGCGCATATCGCGCAGCCAGCGCATCGCACAGTCCTCGCGGCTGTCGAGCAGCCTCGCCGAAGGTGGATGCAGCGGCGACTGGCGCGCGACGAGCTCGTTCAACTGCCCCAGCGCGACCGCATGGCCACCGCTGTCGCACAACTCAGACGCCGACGCGGCCTGGGCCAGATCGCGAGTTTCGATGTCAAGTCGGGCCCGTTCGGCGGCGCGCTGCTCGCTCTGGCGCCATGCCGCGGTGCCGAGCGCCAGCGTCGCGACCAGGACCAGCGCCACCGCTGCCACAAGCGTTGCGCGCCGGCGGACCGGTGGTGGGCTCAAGTGCGCCACCGCGGCGACGATCTCGGCCACCGCATCGCCGCGCGGCTGCAACACGGTCACCGCCGACAGGTAGCTCGGCAACGCCGCGATCGGCGTCGCCGTCACCATCACCGGCAGCACATGCCCGCCGGGCCGGCGCCAGCGTTGCTGCGCGATACCCAGTTCGGCGAGTGCGTAGCTGCCGGGCGTCACCGCTTCTGGCGTCACCAGAAACAGCATCGCATCGGCGCCGAGGATCGCCTCGCGCAGCGTCTGGTGGAAGGCTTGGCCCGGCTTCAGATCGGCGCGGTCGATGAAGACCTCGTGGCCTTCGGATTCGAGGGCCAGGGTCAGTCTCTCCGCCAGGTCGCGCTGCGCGGAGGGGTAGGAAAGGAAAAGTTTCATCGCTGTTGCCGCTTCCCGTCAACTCCAGGCGATGCATGGGCAGCAACGAGATGCTGCACCGTGCATCTTCGCCTCAGCAGGCCGACATGCGCAAATCCCGATGTTCGAAATGCATCAACCACCCGGGAGGCCCCATGCAGCTCGATCCAGGTCCTGCACCACGAGGAGTCGCCCGTGCGCGCCGCGGTCATTCGGGCTGACTGACGCGCGTGGCTTGACGCTTCAGACCAGTTCAGCCCGGGTGACCGGGCTGCCCGGCTGCGCCGGTCAGCAGGGCCTCGCCCTTTGACCCGCCCTTAGACCCGCCCTTCGACCCGCCCTTCGACCCGTTGAGGCCCAACGGTGCCATGCGAAAATCGCGCTCCCGACAACCGAGGTGACTGGCGTGGATCTGCGTGTACCGATCGTGATAGCGGATGAACTCAGCGACGAAATCGTCTCGTCGACCGGTTCGCTGGACCTGGCCAGCGGCGAGATCAGCCGCGTCGAATACACCGACTACGACCTTGCGCTGCTGGGCCTGCCCTGGGAGCGCGACGACTACGAGTTCAGCTGCGGCGTGCTGTCGCACCAGGGCAAGGAAGTCGAGTTCCGAGTCGATGTCAACAAGGTCACCGGCCAGTACGCGGTGAGTGCCACCGAGTTGATGGAAATCAAGGTGCGCGCGGCGGCGCTGTTTTCGGGTGTGAGCAGCGAAAGCCTGCTTGCCAGCGCTGCCGC
>JAYUSP010000268.1:0-5342 GCA_043755615.1 Betaproteobacteria bacterium | reverse complement strand
CCGCGACGTCGTTGTCGATCTCGTTGTAGGCGATGCCCACGCCGATCGAGAACGCTGCGCCGATCACTCCGACCGCGGCGGCGACGGATACTGCGCCGGTGAAAGCATCGATCGTCGAATCGTCGTCTGCGATCACGCGCACGCTGCCGGCCTCGATGCCCTTGCCGTCCATCGTGCCGTCGATGCGGGCCTCGACGAAGGTGGCGATGCGGTTGTCCGCGCCCGCGCCGGCGCCGCTCAGCGACACGCCGACGAAGCCGCCCGACAGCGCCACGGCGCCGGCGAACACGGTGGCGTCGATGTCCTGACGCGACAGCGCGTCGATCGTCAGCGCGCCGGTCGCGTGCACGTTCGAGTCGAGGATGTAGGCGCGCGTTTCGGCCGCATTGCGATCCAGATTGACGAGCTTCCACTTCGACACGTCGCCGTAGTCGAGCCGCGTCAGCCAGTTGGCGCGCTCGATGGCGCTGCCCGTCGTAGGCCGCACCAGCGCCGCGGCGCCGATGTATTCGTGGATGTTGCCCTTGCCGACGCCTTCGGCGATCTCGACCGTCGTGCCGTTGGCAATCGTCGGCGGGTTGTCGCCGGTCTTGTGGTCGCCGCTTCGGGCGTAGTCGGGGCTGTAGCCGATATCGTTGTGCGCCAGCGCGACGCCGATCGACGCGCCGATGCCGGCCCACAGGCCGACGCCGAGCGACAACGCAACGCTGATGATGGTGGCGTCGATGCTGGCGGTGTTCTCGGCATCGAGGTCCACCTTGCCCGCGCTCTGGACGCTGCTGCCTTCGATAAAGGCGTGCGTATCGGTGAGGATGACGTTGTTGGCATCGGCACCCGCGCCGCTGACCGCGATGCCTGCGGCGGACGGACCGATGCCTACCGCCACCGATGCCGCGAAGGCAATCGAATTGATCTTCGCGTTCTCGACCGCGCTGACGTTGATGCCGCCCGCGGTGGTGGCCACGACGCCGTAGTCCGCCAGCGTAGCCGGAACGGCAGCGTTGGCACTGCGGCCGTCGGCCCCGCTGATCGACGCCTCGACATCGGTTGTGATCGTGTTGCGCGCCAGCGAGACGCCTACCGCCACGCCCACGCCGACGGTCGCGCCGAAGGCGAAGGCCACTGCGGCCGCGCCGGCGAGACTGTGGATCGTGGAGGTGTCCTCGGCGCTCACCGTGATGGTGTCAGCCTTGATGCCGGTGCGCCCGTTGTCGGCGTCGAAGTCGCCGTCCAGGTCGCTGTCGGTTGCGTCGTCGTCGTCGTCGTCACCGTCGATGTAGGCCGCCAGATCGACGCCGATCTTGTTCTCGGCGAACACGCCCGAGCCGGCCACCGCGATGCCCGCGGTGCCGCCGATCGCCACCGCGGCCGAGCCGGCGAAGACGATCGCGTCGATCGACTGGGTGGCGTTGGCGGTCAAGCTCAGGTCGCCGTCGGTGCGCACACTGGTGTCATCGAGGAACGCCTTCACGTCGGCCGGGATCGAGGTGCCGTCGGGCTGGTAGCCGATGAAGTTGCGCGCCACCGCGATGCCGATCGACACGCCCACGCCGGCGGTCCCGCCGCCGCCGATGGACAGCGCCGCCGCCACCACCGTGGCGTTGATGTCCGAGCTGCTCTCGGCCGCCAGCAAGACGCTGCCGCTGCTGTCGAGCACGCTCTCCACGGCCGACGCATGGGTCTGCGTCAGGATCACGTTCTGCGCCACCGCGCCGGCGCCGGCGACCGCGATGCCAGCCGTGCCGCCGACGCCGATGGCGATCGCCGCAGCGGCGGACACCGCGTTGATCGAGTGCTGCGAGACGCTGAGCTTGTTCACCATACCCACAGTGACGAGCTCAAGCACGAAGCTCTGGCCGTCGGGGGCCAGCAGCGACCAACTCTGGCCCGGTACCAGCGTCGTCAGCTTGAGCTTGTCGACGAGCTGCCAGCGTGTGGTGTCAGCAAAGTTCTCGCTGCCCAGCGGCACGTTGTTGACGACATCGGCCGTCTCGGACGCCATCACGATGTAGCGATAGACACGGCCTTCGAGGCCACCCGCCGTGTGGCCCTTGGCCACTTCGACCGTCAGGCCTTCCTGCACGTCGACCGTGCCGTCGGTGCTGGTGTAGGGCGCTGCGGTGCCGACGGTGTCGAACACCGCCAGCGTGAACTGGGATCCGGCAGCCGTGAACGCGGCGCGCAGGGCTTGCAGGATCAGCCGGTCGGCGTCGGCGTCCACCTTCGCCTCGTTGATGGCGTCGTCGCTGCGCAGCTTGGTGTCGTCGCCGGTGGACGAGTACGTGGTCTCGTCGACGTCGGTCGTGGCCGGGTTGTCGGCCGTCATGACCACCGGTTGGTTGAGCGGATCGTCCGGGCTGTCGGCGTCGGCCTTGGCCGCGTCGTCGAGGTTCGCCGCCGTCAGCAGCACGGTCGCTGGCGTGCCGAGCCCGATGTCGAACAGGTGTTTGCCCTGCGACAGCGCCGAAATCGTGATGCCGCCGCTGCCGGTGGCGAACACGCCGTCGCCGGCATCGCGGATCGACGCATCGACCTCGTTGGAAATCTCGTTGAACGACAACGACACGCCCACCGCCACGGCCACACCGGCGGTGAAGCCCAGGCCGGCGGCCAGCGCGCCCGCACCGGCCACCGCGTCGATGCCCGACGAATCGTCGGCGACGACGCGCACGCTGCCGGCGACGATGCCGTCGCTGTCGATGTCGGCGCCCACGCCGTCGGTGTCGGTGTCGCTGTTGGCACCGTCGCCGTCGATGTACGCCCGCGTGTCGGTGTGAATCTTGTTCTCGGCATAGACGCCGGCACCGGCGATGCCCACACCGGTGGAAAGGCCGCCGCCGATGCCCACCGCTACGGCCACCACCACCGCGTCGATGCTCTGGGTGGACTTGGCGTCGACCGTCAGCGCGCCGCTGGCATCGACGCGCGTGTCCTTCAGGTAGGCCTGGATCTGCGACGGATTCGAGTCGTCGACGTTGACATGGCGCCATTGCGTCGAGTCGCGGTACTGCTGCGCGTTGAGGTAGATCGCCTCGACGAAGTCGGGGGTCATCGCATCGTCGGTGACGGTGTAGGTGTCGCCGAGGTACTCGTAGATGTCGCCGGCCAGCGCACCTTCGGTGACCAGAACCTTTTTGCCCTTCACGAGCGTGGTGAGCGGTGCGTCGTCGGTTTCATGGTCGTGCGCGGTCGAACCACCGTTGGGATCCCAGCCGATGAAGTTACGCGCCACGGCGATGCCCACGGCCACGCCGACGCCGGTGTTGCCGAACGCGATGGCGGCGGCCACGGCGCCGATCGTCGCGCTGATGTCGGACGTGCTCGACGCATCGATGTCGACCGCGCCGACTTGATTCGCATCGCTGCCGACCACGCTGTCCTCGATGAAGGCGTTGGTGCGCGACAGGATGATGTTGGTGGATTCGGACGCGCCGCCGGCCACGCCGACGCTGGTGCCCAGCAGGCCGGCCGCGATCGAGAACGCCGCCGCGAACGACGTGACGTCGATCTCGGCGTTGTCGGTCGCGCGCACGATCACGTCGCCGCCCCCGGTGGTGATGGTGTCGACGTTGACGATGCTCGCCGTCACGTCCTTGTCGATCGTGTTGTGCGCCAGCGCGAGGCCGATCGACACCGCGATGCTGGTGGACGTGATCGTGCCCGAGATGCTGGCCGACGCGGCCAGCGCGAAGGCGTCGATCGAGGAGTCGTCGGTCGCGCGCACGGTGAGCGTGCCGCCAGTCGCGACCGTGGTGGTGCCGGCGACGGCAATGTCGTCGCGGATCGACGCCTCGACCGTGTTGTCGATCTCGTTGAAGCTGAGCGCGCCGGTGGCGGTGAGGCCGACCGCCGTGGATGTCGCGCTGAGCGCGACCGCCAGGCCGATTCCGAACGCGAGCGAGTCGATTTCCGCGTCGCTGTCGGCCGTGACACTGACCGCGCCGTCGGCGTCGATCGTCGAATCGGTGACGAGCGCTTGGGTCGCGTTGTCGATGTCGTTGATCGTCAGGCCGAAGCCGAGCGACCCCGCGACCGAGGTCCCCTTGGTGCTCACCGCGATCGACAGCGCGATACCGCCGACGGTGGAGTTGATCCACGAGCTGTCGTCGGCCGTCACGCCGACGCTGCCGCCGCTGGTCAGGCTGCTGCCGTTGCGCACCTTGGCCTGCGTGCTGTTGCGGATCTTGTTCAGGCCCGCCGAGCCGGCGCCGGCGATGCCGAAGGCCGAGCCGCTGGTCGAGTTGGCGATACCGCCCGCCGCGCCGATGGCCAGCGAGAAGATCTCGGCGTCCATCTCGGCCCCGACCGTGATCGCGCCGCCCGCGGTGATGTCGGAGTTGACGACATCGGCCCACACCGTGTTCGGATCGGAGTCGCTGCCGAGGTCGTTGATCGAGAACGCCGCGCCGAACGCGAGGGCCGCGGCGGTGCTCTTGCTCGACGTGCCGATCGCGAGCGCCACCGCGCCCGCGCCGGCCACGATCTCGGACGAGTTGCTCGCCCTGACCGCGACTGCGTCGCCCGCCTCGACGGTACTGTCAAGCACCGTAGCCGTGGTGTCGGCGTCGATCTCGTTGAGCGAACCCGAGCCCGCACCCGCCACGGCAATGCCGGACCCCGAGCCCTTCTGGGCCAACGCCACCGACACCGCGCCGGCCACCGTGAAGGCCTTGATCTCGCCGGTCGATTCGGCCTCGACCGTGAGGCCGCCGCTCGCGCCGTCGGCCCAGATGAAATCGCTGTCGTCGAGCAGCGCGTCGGTATCGGTGCGGATGTCGTTGAAGGCCAGCGCGATGCCGGCCGCCACCGCCGTCGCGCCGCCCGACTGGCCGCTCTTGGCGATGCCCAAGGCCAGCGCGCCAGCGATCGTGAAGATGCTGGACTGATCGCCGGCATGGATCAGCGCGTCGCCGTCGAGCAGAGCGACGTCGGTGTCGATGACCGCCGCTCGGGTGTGGCCGGTGATCGAGTTGAGCGCGACCGAGCCGGCCAGCACGAAGGCCGAGCCGCCGTCGGCCAGGGCGCCGGCACCGCCGGCGGCCAGGGCCCAGATGTCGCCCGCGCTGTCGGCGCTGACCGAGAAGCGCCGCCTGGCACTCTCGACCACAAAGTCTTCCAGCGCCACGTCGCTCAGCGTGATCGTGGCATCGCGCACGAACGCATCCGTCGTCGCGTCGACGACGTTGTCGCTCAACGCGCCGGCCAGCGCCACCGCGTTGTTCTTCTGCGTCGAGCTGCCGCCCTGCCCGCCCGGGCCGCTGCTGGCCTTGGTGAAGGCCAGGCCGCCGGTGGCCGAGACGATGCGGTTCTGGTTATTGGCGCGCACGTCCACCGCGTCGGCG
>JAYUSP010000267.1:0-5394 GCA_043755615.1 Betaproteobacteria bacterium | reverse complement strand
ATCTTCTTCATCGGCGCGGCCTTCTTGGCGGACGCCTTCTTGGCCGGAGCCTTCTTCGCGGCCATCTTCTTCATCGGCGCCTTCTTCGCAGCCGATTTTTTTGCCGCAGCTTTCTTTGCAGTTGCCATTACGTTTCTCCTTGATCAAGTTGCAAAAAGAACTGCAACACGCCCGAAAACTGCCAGCGTGATGCAGCTATTCAGCGCCCGGAGTCTGCCCAGGAGGGGTGCCCCGGTACGTAGAATCTGGCGATGCGCGTGCGCCGCTTCTGTGTCGGCCCATCACGCACCTGAAAATCTTGATCTCTCTCGTCGCACCCGCCTGTCGAGGCCGGGTGGTCTTTGCGTCGTCAGTCCCAGCTCAGCGCACCGCCGCTCTGGTACTCGATGACGCGGGTCTCGAAAAAATTGCGCTCCTTTTTCAGGTCGATCATTTCGCTCATCCAGGGGAACGGGTTCTCCTCGTTCGGGAAGAGCTCCTCGAGGCCGATCTGCGTCGCACGCCGGTTGGCGATGTAGCGCAGGTAGCCTTTGAACATGGATGCGTTCAGGCCGAGCACGCCGCGCGGCATGGTGTCTTCGGCGTAGCGGTACTCGAGTTCGACGGCCTTCAGGAAGAGAGCCTTGATCTCGGCCTTGAAGGCCAGCGTCCACAGGCCGGGATTCTCGAGCTTGATCTGGTTGATCAGGTCGATGCCGAAATTGCAGTGCATCGACTCGTCGCGCAGGATGTACTGGTACTGCTCGGCCGCGCCGGTCATCTTGTTCTGCCGGCCGAGTGCGAGGATCTGCGTGAAGCCGACGTAGAAGAAGAGGCCTTCCATCAGGCAGGCGAAAACGATCAGGCTCTTCAGCAGCGTCTGGTCGTCTTCGGGCGTGCCGGTGCGGAAGTGCGGGTCGCTGATGGCTTCGATGAAGGGGATCAGGAATTCGTCCTTGTCGCGGATCGAAGCCACCTCGTGGTACGCGTTGAAGATCTCGCTCTCGTCCAGGCCGAGCGACTCGACGATGTACTGGTAGGCGTGGGTGTGGATCGCTTCTTCGAAGGCCTGGCGCAGCAGGAACTGCCTGCACTCGGGCGCGGTGATGTGGCGGTAGGTGCCCAGGATGATGTTGTTCGCCGCGAGCGAATCGGCGGTGACGAAGAAGCCCAGGTTGCGCTTGACGATGCGGCGCTCGTCTTCGGTCAGGCCGTTCGGATCTTTCCAGGTCGCGATGTCGCGCGACATGTTGATCTCGTTGGGCATCCAGTGGTTGGCGCAAGTCGCGAGGTACTTCTCCCAGGCCCACTTGTACTTGAAAGGCACCAGTTGGTTGACGTCGGTCTGGCCATTGATGATGCGTTTGTCGGCGGCATTGACACGCCGTGCAGCGACGCTGTCGGCAGCGACGTCGACGACCGCTGCAAGCGGTGCAGCGGCTGGTGCGCGCGCGGTCGATTGAGAAGCCGAATGCGAAACCGAATGCGTGGGCAAGAGCGTGGGCTGAAACGAAGCCGATGGAGACGTCAGCGGTAAGCGCGCATCGACAGCAACGGGTGTCGAAACGCGATGCGGCATCTTCATGTGGGGTGTGCGAGCGTCTTCTTCCCAGACCAGCATTTGTGTGTACGTCCTGTGGCGCTGAATTATCAGTTTGTTGTGTGCGAACACCAAGCACTTGTTGACATCAAGGCCGCAGTGATGTTGCACCGATGCATCGTGTTGATATCGCTGCGGCCGTTCATCGTCAACGTTTTGAATGTTTGATGAAGAGATCGAATGTGCTCATCGCGCGTTTCAGCGACACGCCTGTTGACACGCTCGTTGACCTGCTCATTGACACGCTTCGCAATCGGGATCATCGACCGAACAGAAGGTGATGTCGGTGGCGGGCTTCGACGCAGCCGCTGTGGTCGATGCACTCGCCGCACCGGCCGCACCTGCCATCAGCGCACGCGCCTTCGCAGCAGCGGCGCCAAACGCAGAGCTTGGCGCGCCGCCCGAAGACACCGCATTGAGCGTGCTCGAATCGACAGTCGATTTTTCGGCATGCGTCGCACCCATCGTGCGCAGGTAGTAGGTGGTCTTCAGGCCGCGCAGCCAGGCAAGCTTGTAGGTCTCGTCGAGCTTTTTTCCCGACGCGCCGGCCATGTAGATGTTCAGCGACTGCGCTTGGTCGATCCACTTCTGGCGCCGCGAACCGGCTTCGACCAGCCACGACGGCTCGACTTCAAATGCGGTCGCGTACAGCGCCTTCAACTCTTCGGGCACGCGGTCGATCGGGCGCACCGAGCCGTTGTAGTGCTTCAGGTCGGAGACCATCACGCTGTCCCACAGGCCCAGCTTCTTGAGGTCACGCACGAGGTACTCGTTGACGACCGTGAATTCACCCGACAGGTTCGACTTGACCGACAGATTGCCGAAGCAGGGTTCGATCGAAGCATCGACGCCGATGATATTGGAGATCGTCGCGGTCGGCGCGATTGCCACGCAGTTGGAGTTGCGCATGCCGTGCTGCGCGATGCGCTGGCGCAGGAGTTCCCAATCCAGCGTCTTCGAGCGGTCGACCTCGATATAACCGCCACGCGCCTGCTCGAGCAGGTCGAGTGAATCGAGCGGCAGGATGCCGCGGTCCCACAGCGAGCCGCGGTAGCTTGAATAGCGGCCACGTTCAGCGGCGAGTTCGGTCGATGCCCAATAGGCCTGGTAACACACCGCCTCCATCGAGCGGTCGGCAAAGGCCATCGCCTCGGCGCTCGCGTAGGGCAGGCGCAGCTGGTACAGGCAGTCCTGGAAGCCCATCAGCCCCAAGCCCACCGGCCGGTGCCGCAGGTTGGAGTCGCGCGCCTTCTTCACCGCGTAGTAGTTGATGTCGATGACGTTGTCGAGCATGCGCATCGCAGTGCCGACGGTGCGCTTCAACTTGACATGGTCGACCTCGCCATCCAGCAGGTGCTGTGCGAGGTTGATCGAGCCGAGGTTGCAGACCGCGATCTCGGTGTCGCTGGTATTGAGCGTGATCTCGGTGCACAGGTTGCTCGAGTGCACGACGCCGACATGGTTCTGCGGGCTGCGCACATTCGATGCGTCCTTGAACGTGATCCAGGGATGCCCGGTCTCGAACAGCATCGACAGCATCTTGCGCCACAGGTCCTTCGCCGGCAGGCGGCGGTAGAGCTTGATCTCGCCGCTGTCGGCCTGCTTTTCGTAGGCCGTGTACGCGACTTCGAATTCACGACCGAAGAGGTCGTGCAGGTCGGGGCAGGTGCTCGGCGAAAAAAGCGTCCACTGACCTTTGCTCGCATCCTGCGGATGCGCGGCGCCTTCGATGACCCGCTTCATGAACAGGTCGGGGATCCAGTTGGCGGTATTCATGTCGTGCGTGCGCCGACGGTCGTCGCCGGTGTTCTTGCGCAGCTCAAGAAACTCCTCGATGTCCAGGTGCCAGGTTTCCAGGTACGCACAGACCGCGCCCTTGCGCTTGCCACCTTGGTTGACCGCCACCGCGGTGTCGTTGACGACCTTCAGGAACGGCACCACGCCCTGGCTCTTGCCGTTGGTGCCCTTGATGTAGGAGCCCAGGGCGCGCACCCGCGTCCAGTCGTTGCCCAGGCCGCCGGCGTATTTGGACAGCAGCGCGTTTTCTTTCAGCGCCTCGTAGATGCCGTCGAGGTCGTCGGCCACCGTGGTCAGGTAGCAGCTCGACAGCTGCGAGCGTCGCGTGCCGGCATTGAAGAGTGTCGGCGTGCTCGACATGAAGTCGAAGTTCGACAGCACGTTGTAGAACTCGATCGCACGCGCTTCGCGGTCGATCTCGTTGAGCGACAGGCCCATCGCCACGCGCATGAAAAACGCCTGCGGCATCTCGATGCGGCGCTCTTCGATATGCAGGAAGTAGCGGTCGTAGAGGGTCTGCAAGCCGAGATAGTCGAACTGCAAGTCGCGCTCGGGCTGCAGGGCCGCACCCAGGCGCGCGAGGTCGAAGTGGCTCAGGCGTTCGTCGAGCAGCTCGGCCTTGATGCCTTCTTTGATGAAGGTCGGAAAGTACTCGGCGTAACCCGCAGCCATGTCGGCGACATCGACCTCGGCGCCGAGAATCTCGCGCCGGATCGTGTGCATCAGCAGGCGCGCGGTGGCGCGTGTATAGCCCGGCTCTTTTTCGAGCAAGGTGCGCGCCGAGAGGATGGCGGCCTTGTAGACCTCGTCGATCGGCACGCCGTCGTAGAGGTTGCGCCGCGTCTCGGCCAGGATCGGTTCGGCCTTGACGTCGTCGCCCAGCCCGGCGCAAGCGGCTTCGACCAGCCCAGTGAGCGCGGCCATGTCCAGCGGCACGCGGCGACCGCGGTCGGTGACGTGCAACTCTGCCACCTTGACCACCGGCGTGCCCTGTTTGGCGCGCTCTTGCGCGCGGCGGTCGCGGTACAGCACATAGGCCCGCGCGACCTCATGGTGGCCCCCGCGCATGAGGCCGAGTTCGACCTGATCCTGCACGTCTTCGATGTGGAAGGTACCGCCACCAGGGCGCGAACGCAGCAGCGCACGCACCACGCTCTCGGTCAGGCGATCGACAGTTTCGCGCACGCTCGCCGAGGCCGCACCCTGGGTGCCGTGCACCGCCAGAAAAGCCTTCATCAAGGCCACTGCGATCTTGTTCGGCTCGAAAGAAACGACGGCGCCATTGCGGCGAATGATCTGGTAGCCGGCAAAAGCCGACGCTGCGGGCACCGTGCCTTGGGGCATGCGAGCGCTGACGGTGGTTTCCTGCCCGGTGATCGTGACTGTCTGCATGGTTGCCCTTGATGCCTTGTTTGTTTGTTGTGCCCGCTTTGCGTCAGCGCCAGCGCTTGTTGCTGCTGGCTGCGCGCATGCGCTGATGTTTGAGTCTGCGATGTGCAGCGTGCGCTTGTATGAGTCTGCCGGTGAGCCTGGCACTCACCTGGTTGATGCGCCCTTCGGCGTCAAAATTGGGCCCGCTGTCCGCCAGCGCCGTCACCACCCTGACACTATATATGGGGGTCAGGCTGGCATCAAGCCACTACCGGTAGCGCTTTGTCGGTACTTCCCCGGTAGGTGCTTGATTGTGCCGACATATCCATGCGGCCGCCGAGCGCCACCCTCGTCGAAACCACCGGCCGCCGCGCTTGGGCCCGCACAGCGGCCGCGATCGCGGCCCCCGGAACATGCGGGCCGCGCCGCTGCAACCGGCTCAAGCGCTAGGCCTGCTGCGGCCAGCGCAGGGCCGAGGCGCGCAGGCTGTGGCGCAGGCCGGCCCAATCGAAGCCGGGGCCCGGGTCCTGCTTGCGGCCGGGGGCGACATGCTCATGTCCGGCCACGTCAGCGAGTGGATATCGCTTGCAGGCCGCACGCAACAAGCGCCCCAGACTGCGGTATTGGGCGGCCTCGAAGCGCTCGCC
>JAYUSP010000266.1:0-5395 GCA_043755615.1 Betaproteobacteria bacterium | reverse complement strand
TCCAGGACGCGATGAAGTTCCCCGACCTGATCCACGCCGTCAAGCCCGAGCCGCACCACGGCATGCCGCAGGCGGCTTCGGCGCATGACACCTTCTGGGACTTCGCTTCGCTTTCGCCCGAGACCACGCACACGCTGATGTGGGCGATGTCGGACCGCGCCATTCCGCGCAGCCTGCGCATGATGCAGGGCTTTGGCGTGCACACCTTTCGCCTGGTCAATGCCGAAGGCGCTTCGCAATTTGTCAAGTTTCACTGGAAGCCGCTGCTCGGCACCCACTCGCTGGTCTGGGACGAAGCCGCCAAGATCGCCGGCGCCGACAGTGACTTTCATCGCCGCGATTTGTGGGAGGCGATCGAAGCCGGAGCATTTCCCGAGTGGGAACTCGGCTTGCAGGTCTTCAGCGAAGACGAGGCGCAAGGGTTCAGCTTCGATGTGCTCGACGCGACCAAGCTGATCCCTGAAGAGCTGGTGCCGGTGCGCCCGGTCGGGCGCATGGTGCTCAACCGCAACCCGGACAACTTCTTCGCCGAAACCGAGCAGGTGGCCTTCTGCACCGCGCATGTGGTGCCCGGCATCGACTTCAGCAATGATCCGCTGCTCGCGGGGCGCATCCACTCCTATCTGGACACGCAGATCACGCGTCTGGGCGGGGCCAATTTCCATGAGCTGCCGATCAACGCGCCGCTGGCCCCCGTGCACAACAACCAGCGCGACGGCAGCCACCGCCAGGCGATCCACAGAGGCCGCGTGGCCTACGAGCCCAACTCGCTGGGCGGCGGCTGCCCGTTTCAGGCCGGTAGCGCGGGATTCGTTTCCTTTCCGCAGCCGATGCAGGGCGACAAGCTGCGCGGCAAGCCGGAAAAATTTGCCGACCACTACACCCAGGCGACGCTGTTCTTCGACAGCCAGACGGCGGTGGAAAAGGCGCACATCGTCGGCGGCTTTCGCTTCGAGCTGAGCAAGCTCACGGTGCCGGCAATTCGCGAGCGCATGGTCGCGTCCCTGGTCAACGTCTCGGCCGAACTGGCCGCCGCGGTGGCCCAGGGGCTGGGCATCGCGGTCCCCGCGGCCCTGCCGCGTGTGTTGCCCAACCCCACACCTCCCGAGGTGACGCACTCCAGCGCGCTGTCGCTCACCGCCTTTCCGGGCGACGGCGGCATCCGCACCCGGCGCATCGCGATCCTGGCCGCCGACGGCGTGGTGGGCGCGGCCCTGCTCTCGGTGCAGGCGGCCTTGCGCAAGGCCGGTGCCGTGCCCTGCGTGATCGCGCCGCGCATCGGCGCCGTGCAGACCGTCGACGGTGTCGCGCTGCAGGCCGATGCTTCGCTGGAAAACTCGGGCTCGGTCCTGTTCGATGCGGCGGTGCTGCCGGCCGGTGACGGCGGCGTGGACGTGCTCGCACACCACGCGCTGACGCTGGAGTTCATCACCCTGCAGTACCGTCACGGCAAGACGCTGCTGGCGCTGGGCGCATCGCAGCGCCTGCTCGACAAGGCCGGCATCGCCGCCACCCTGCCCTGGGGTGACGACGATCCGGGCATCGTGCTCGGCCCCGATAGCGACGTCGCCCCGGCTACAGCGGCCTTCATCACGGCTGCCGGCAAACATCGGCATCCGCAGCGTGAAGGCCAACCGTTGTGACTGTGACCGCAGCGCGCGACCACTCGCATCGAAGCCCAGCCACGCCGCAGCCTGACCTGTTTGCCCAACGATCGAACATGAACAGCACATTGGTCGGCGTCTTCGACAACACCGCCCACGTTCGCGATGCGCTGACCAATCTCGCCGCCGCAGGCATCCACAAAGGTTCGATGTGTGTGCACGGCGCCGATCCCGACGACGCCGCGGTGCCGAGCCCGAGCCCGAGCCCAAGCGCGCCACTGCGCGTCCACATCGTGCTGGTCGTCACCTTGGCGAACGAGAGGCGCTGCGACGAGGTCACCAGGATCCTGGGCCACCGCGGTGCGATACAGATTCGCCAGCGCATCGCACCCGGGCCGGGCAGCGGCCTGGGTTAGAGCTGGGTGCCGATCAACGACGCCAACCGTTCGCTGACCTTCTCGCGCCACGGGCGTGCGAGCCATTGGGCGTGGCTGACCGGGCGCGAGCGCGCAAAGTCGGCGGCAAACACCGCCGTCTGCTGGCCGGCAAAAGTGGCGTCGATGACATTCAGCGTGGCTTCGTCGTTGAGGCGGAACGATCGGTTGTCGAAGTTCGTCGAGCCGACCGAGACCAGCAGACCATCGACGATCATCACCTTGCAATGAAACATCGTCGGCGCGTACTCGGCGATGACGGCGCCAGCGGCAAGCAGGGGGCCCCAGCGGGCACGCGAGGCGCTGCGCACGGTTTCGCTGTCGATATGCTCACCGGGCACCACGATGCGCAGCTTGACGCCACGCTGCAGGGCCGCCATCAACGCCTGCGTGACCAGCTCGTCGGGCACGAAGTAGGCCGCGCTGAGGTCGATCGAACGTGTGGCTGCGGTGATGGCCATCAGGTACATCAGCTGCATGCTCTCGCTGCCGCCGCTGGGTGAGCTGCTGAAGACCTGCGCCAGGCCGGGGCCCATCGGTTGCAGCGCCGCAAAGTAGGCCGGGCCGTGCAGCACGTCGCCAGTGACCTTGATCCAGTTGTCGATGAACACCGATTGCAGCTGCGCCACCACCGGGCCCTGGACCTGGAAGTGGCTGTCGCGCCAGTGTTCGGGGTCCTGCGCGCGACCGGTCCACTGCGGCGCGATGCCGACCCCGCCGGTGAAGCCGATATGGCCGTCGACGACCAGCAGCTTGCGGTGGGTGCGGTTGTTCATGCGCCCGAGATGAGACCAGTGCGGCGGGTGGAACTTGCGGATCTGCACCCCCGCGGCCGTCATCTCCGCGATCAGGCTGTCTTCGACCTTGGCGCTGCCGACCCAGTCGAGCAGCACATGCACCTTGACGCCCTGGCGCGCGCGTTCGGACAGCGCGTGGGCAAACTCGCGCCCGATCGCGCCCGACCAGTAGATGTAGGTCTCGAAAGTGATCGAGGTACGCGCGCTGCGGATCGCACCCAGCATCGCGGGGAAAATTTCGTCGCCGTTGTGCAAGGCCTGCATGCGCGTGCCGGCCAGGAACGGCGGCCCGAGCAGCAGGCCAAGCTCGTATGCGAAGCGCGGGTCGTCCAGCGCATACAACCTCTCGACGCGGCGCTCGATCTTCTTCTCGCCGCCGATGAAGTTGGCAGCCAGCACCAAGGCGGCGACCGTGGCCAGCACGGCGCCGGCGACGATCCAGAAAAGCTTGCCGCGACGTCGGGACATGCGCTGCAGTCTGGCACCCGATGGCGCCGCTGGCTGCCGCCGGACGTGAGTTGCTGCTGTAGGCGCTGGCCGACAAACGCGGGGCGCCTTGTCAGGCCGCGTGATGCGCCGATCGGCGATGGTGCGGCCGCTGCGCGCGCCCTATCGTGTCGCATCAGCGTGCGCTGAGCCCAGAAGCATCCCACCCCCCCTATCAAGGATCTCTCATGACCTCCAGCACTACATCCCTCGATGGCGACGCCAACCGTGACCCGATCAGTGGCGCTCCCGGCTCGCACCCGGTCGGCACCGGGATAGGTGCGGCCTTTGGCGGCGCTGCCGCTGGCGCGATGGCGGGCACCGTGGTCGGCCCGGTCGGCACCGTGATCGGCGCCGCGGTCGGCGCGATCGTTGGCGGCTACGCCGGCAAGGGTGTCGCCGAAGCGATCGACCCGACCGCCGAAAACGCGTACTGGCGCGACAACTTCGAGAGCCGGCCCTACGCCGAGGCCGGCGCCGGCTTCGAGCAGTTCGAGACCGCCTACCGCTACGGTGTCGACGCCTGGGGCCGCTACCCAGGCCAAAGCTTCGACACCATCGAGCCCACGTTATCGGGCGACTGGGAACGCCAACGCGGCAGCTCGAGCCTGGACTGGGAGCGGGCCAGGCACGCCAGCCGCGACGCCTGGGACCGCCTGGCCGATCGCGCTGAACGCGCGCTACCTGGCGACGCCGATCGCGACGGCAAGTGATGCCCGGCAACGGGTTCAGAGATCACACAGATGCGTGTGCGACCTCGGCCCGTTGCCTGCCGCCCCGTCCGCGGTCTGACCTGATACCGCCGGCAGGCACGCCCGTCCTTCAATCATCAGTCCCGGGAGGTTGACGATGGTGTCATCAAGGAATCTGGTCAGCATCGCGCTGGCCGCAGCGGTCATCGGCTCGATCGGCCTGACTTACGCGCAGGCGTCCGAGCCGATGTCCGATGGCGCGAAGCTCCCGGCCCCTGAGGCCCACCACGCCGGCGACATGGCGGGCACGATCAGCGCGAAGGCAGCAGGCGCCAAACCGGCTGCCGGCCAAGCGCTGCGCGACTGACGGCGCGGTTCGCTGCGCCTGCTCGGCAGCAGCCCCCAGCGGGCTGACCGGAGATCGGTCATGCCCGGTTGCGCTAGCCCAGGTTGTCCGCCGCGAAGCCCCAGTGGATCAGCTTGTCGAGCACAGCCTGCACATGCGCGGCGCGCTTTTCCTGGTAGTCGAGGTAGTACGCGTGTTCCCACACATCGATCACCAACAGCGGCTTGCGGCCCTGCGTGGCCGGCACGTCGGCATTGCCGGTATGTACCACGGCGAGCTTGCCGGCTTCGTAGACGAGCCAGACCCAGCCGCTGCCAAAGCGCTCGGTGGCGGCCGTCGCGAGCGCCGCCTTGCAGGCTGCGACATCGCCGAAGCTGGCATCGATCAAGGGCCGGATCGACGCCGGTGGCTCGCCGCCGCCGCCGGGCTTGAGGCTTTGCCAATAGAAGTTGTGGTTCCAGGTCTGCGCGGCGTTGTTGAAGATCTTGGCCTTGTCGGGCTTGCCCGCGGTGGCCGTGACGATCTCCTGCAAATTCATCGCCGCGTACTCCGTGCCGGCGACGAGCTTGTTCAATGCGTCCGCATAACCCTGATGGTGCTTGCCGCGGTGGTGGCCGATGGTGGTGGCCGAAATCACCGGCGCCAGCGCATTGTCGGCATAGGGCAGGGGCGGCAGCGCGTGGGGGTAGGTTGTGTTCGAAGCCATTGGGCGAGTCCATTTCTCATGAAGGGACGGTCTCAGGAACGGAAGGCGCTTTCGTAGGCCGAGCGCCAGGCCGACCGTCCATGACGTTCGGCGCTCAGGATGGTCAGCGCCACGCTGACCCCGGTGCCCACACGAAGGACACGATGGACCACCAGGGCCTGATGACCGTCGTAGCGGTGCACCTGCTCGTAGGTCTGCGGGATACCGCGCTCGACGACGCTGCGATAGCGAGCCACCAACGCCGGATGGTCGAGGGCACCAGCGCGGCCCTCGCTCATGCGCCGGCCGTACAACTGCCGGGGTTTGCACGGCAGCAGCGGCTCCGCGCTG
>JAYUSP010000265.1:0-5399 GCA_043755615.1 Betaproteobacteria bacterium | reverse complement strand
GACCGTGACGACACCCGATGTCGATGCTTTCCGCAAGGCCGTGCAGGCGACTTATTCGACCAGCGACATGGCCAAGACCTGGCCCGCCGGTTTGCTTGAGCGCATCAACAATACGCGCTAGTACGCGGCGAAACCGATGCGGGCCTGGTTCAAGCGCCTGGCCGACGGCGTCGGCGTGGCGCTGTTTGCGACGCTGTTTGGCGTCTTCCTGATCCAGATCACGGCGCGATTTGTCTTCAACAAGCCGCTGCCCTGGACCGACGAGGTCGCGGTGATGCTCTACGTCTGGGTCATCTTGTGGGCCGCGGCCGTCATCGTGCCCGAGCGCGAACATGTCATGTTCGACCTGGTCTGGAACGCCGCCGGCCGGCGTACGCGCCAGGCGATGCGCATCGCCGGCAACCTGATGATCGGCGGCCTCGCGGCCTGGGCCTTGCCGGCCTGCCTGGACTATCTGCGCTTCATGGCGCGTGAAGGCACGCCGGTGCTCGGCGTGCCGTTCCTGATTGTCTTTGCGCCTTTCGGCTTGCTCCTGATCTCGCTGGTGCTGCGCAGCGCACGCAACATCTGGCGTGCATCGAAAGGGCTCGATCTGGACGATGCCGCGGTGCCGGTGACATGAGCCTGCCCGGCCGCCCGAAAAGCGGATTAGCCGCAGCGCAAGTCACGGCGCCGGCCCGATGAGTTCTCCACTCTGGGCCCTGGGCGGTGTGCTCGTGGCGGGCATGCTGCTGCGCATGCCGATCGGCTTTTCGATGATTGCCGCCGGCATCGCCTACCTGGTGCTCAAGCAGCAAGACCTTGGCCTGGCCGCCGAGCAGATCTGCAACGGCCTGTACAACAGCTATGTGCTGCTCGCGGTGCCGATGTTTGTCTTCGCGGCGAACCTGATGAATGCCGGCACGGTGAGCGAGCGCCTGTTCGACTTCTGCCGCATCCTCGTCGGCCGGCTGCGTGGCGGGTTGGCGCAGGTCGACATCCTCGTCAGCGTGATCTTCTCCGGCATGAGCGGCAGCGCGATCGCCGATGCCGCCGGCCCCGGCCTGGTGACGATCAAGCAGATGTTGAAGAAGCCCGAATACAGCCCGGGTTTTGCGGGTGCGGTGGTGGTGGCCAGCGCGACGCTCGGGCCGATCATTCCGCCGTCGATCCCGATGGTCATCTATGCCATGGTCTCCGGCGCATCGGTCGGCGCACTGTTCCTTGGCGGTGTATTGCCGGGGGTGCTGATGGCGCTGCTGATGATGGTTGTCGTGCAGATCATCGCGGTGCGGCGCAACATGCCACGCGAAGCGCCGGTGCCGCTGGCGATGTGGCCGCAAGTCATCTTCCGCGGCGCGCTGCCGCTGTCGATGCCGATCGTGCTGCTCGGCGGCATCTACTCCGGCGCCTTCACGCCGACCGAGGCCGCAGCCGTCGCAGCCTTTCACGCCCTGGTGCTCGCCGCGCTGGTCTACCGCGCGCTCGACTGGCGGGCGCTGTATGGCGTGGTGCTGGAGTCGACCCGCGCCAGCGCGGTGATCACGATGGTGCTGGCCGGCTCCTTCTTGCTCAACTACGCCTTCACCGCCGAAGGTGTGCCGCAGGCGATGGGGCAGTGGGTCGATGCACTGCACCTGACGCCGGTGCAATTTTTGCTGCTCGTGAATTTGATGTTTCTGGTGCTGGGTTGTTTTCTGGATGTCTCGGTGCTGCTGCTGGTTTTTGTGCCGATCCTGCTGCCGGCGGTCAAGGTGCTCGGCATCGACCTCGTTCACTTTGGCGTGCTGGTGGTGCTGAACATGATGATCGGCCTCATCCACCCGCCGTTTGGCATGCTGCTGTTTGTGATCAAGGCGCTCACTGGCATTCCGATCGGCGCGATGGTGCGCGAAGGCTGGATGTTCCTGGTCATGCTCTTGTTGTTGCTGCTGGCTTTGACATTTTTCCCGCAGATCGTGCTGTGGTTGCCGCAGACGATGGGCTACAAGCCGTTGTGACGATGCTGCGGTGACGATGCTGCTAATTTGCTGCGTTAGCCTGGGGCCGCCGTGGATGTGATCTGTATCGCCAGCTTCAACGCTGACCTGACATCGCGTGTGCCGCGGCCACCGGCGCGCGGCGAAACCCTGCTCGCGAGCGGCTTCACCATCGGCCCCGGCGGCAAGGGCTCGAACGCAGCGATCGCCTGCGCGCGCCAAGGAACGAAGGTCGCGGTCATCGCCCGCATCGGCAACGATGACTTCGGCCGCATGGCGCTGGCGCTGTGGGCGCGCGAGGGCATCGATGCTGCGCTCGTCGAGGTCGCCGACGGCGAGCCGAGCGGCGTCGCGCAGATCTTTGTCTATGACGATGGCGACAACAGCATCGCGGTGGCGCCCGGCGCCGGCGCCGGGCTCGGCAGGCGCCAGGCCGATGCCGCGGCGGTGCAACTCGGCCAGGCGCGTGTCGTGATGGCCTCGTGCGAGGTGCCGATCGACGCGACGCAGGCCGCCTTCGCCCACGCGCGCAAAGGCGGCGCTTTTACGCTGCTCAATCCGGCACCGGCAAGCGCTCTGCCAAACCACTTGCTGGCGCTGTGCGATCTGCTGACACCCAATGAAGTCGAACTGCGCGCGCTCGCCGGCCTGCCGGCAAACGCGAGCTTGCGGCAGGCGGCGGACACACTGCTCGGGCGCGGCGCGGGCGCGATTGCGGTGACCCTCGGTGCTGCCGGCTGTGTGCTCTTTGGTCCTGGGCGTGCTGCCGTCGTGATCGCCGGCCATGGCATGCCGGTGGCTGACACCGTCGGCGCCGGCGACACCTTTACCGGTGCATTTGCCGCAGCGGTTGCGCGGGGCGATGCACTCGATGCCGCCGCGTCCTGGGCCAACGCCGCCGCGGCGCTGTCAGTCACCGGCGCGGGCGCGATCGCGGGCATGCCTGGATTCGACGCTGTCGCAACGTTGCTCGGCCGCGCTTGACGACACCTGCTGGGTGGCCTGAAGTGCGGCCTGAAGTGCGGCCCGAAGTGCGACCTGAAGAGCGGCCTGAAGTACGGCCTGACATGCGACCGGCGCCGCTGCGAGGGACCGAAAGACTCGCGGCCGCTCAGCCCGGCGCCAGCACATCGACGCCCTCGCGCTGGGCGCGGATCAGCAGGTCCGGGGTGGCGCGGATATGGGCTTCGAGCGCGAGTGCGGCGCGGGCCTCGTGGCCCTGCATCGCCAGTTCAAACAACTGCCGGTGTTCACTGTGGACATCGCGGCCGCTGTTCGGGATGCCGATCGCATAGCGCCGGTAACGTTCGCCATGGCGCGCGAGCAGGCGCAGCACATGCAGCGCCCAGGGTGAATCGTGGCCCGCGATCAAGGCTTCGTGGAAGCGACTGTTGAGCGCTTCCCAGCGCTTGCGGTGCTCGGCGCGGATCGGCTGCTCGACGGCCGACAGCTCGTCATAAGCCTGCTGCAGGCGCGCGCGCCAGGCCGCGTCGCCATGTCGAATCGATTTGCGCAGCGCCTCGATCTCGATGTGCAGGCGCAACTCGGTCAGGTCCTGCAAGTCGCTGATCGTGATGTCGGCGACCCGAAAGCCGCGTTGCCCGACTGCTTCGACCAAGGCGTCGCTGACGAGCCGGGTGATCGCTTCGCGCAGCGTGCCGGCGCCGACGCCGTAGCGGGCTTTCAGATGCTCGACTCGCAGCCGCTCGCCCGGTGCCAGCAGGCCTTCGACGATATCGTCGCGCAACTGGCCGTAGGCGCGCTCGATCAGCGTGCGTGCGACGTCGACGCCGCGCTGGGCTTCGTCGGCCGGCTCGCCAACCAGGGTCAGGTAGGTTTTTTTGGCCATCGGACCACGCTGCGCAGCGGCCTCGTCAACCGGCTTCGCGGTCGCGGTTGCGCGCCAGGCGGTAGCTCAGTTGTGGGCGCGTGATGCCCAGCGTGCGCGCGGCAGCGGCCAGGTTGCCGCTGCTGCGCTGCACCGCCTCGTGGATGAGCGCTTCCTCGAGCGCGTCCAGGCTCAGGCCGTGGCGTTGCACGGTGTCGAGCAGCGAACCCGCTTCTTTCAGCGCCGGCAGTTCGAGCTTGCCGGCGGCATTGACCGTGATCGGCCCCGGCCCCGGCATCGCCGGGAACAGCACATCGGCATCCACTGACTCGCCGGCCGTGGCCAGGATCACGCCGCGCTCGATCAGGTTTTCGAGCTCGCGCACATTGCCCGGCCAGGAGTGGTGGCGCATCGCGTCGAGGGCGCGGTCGGTGAAGCCGGCGACACGTTTGTCGTGCAGCGCCGAGAAGCGCTGCAGCACATGTTGCGCCAGCGGCTCGATATCCTCGATGCGTTCGCGCAGCGGCGGGATGCGGATCGGGTAGACGTTGAGCCGGTACAGCAAGTCGCGCCGGAAGCGGCCCGCCTCGACCGCCGATTCGAGGTCGACGTTGGTGGCCGCGATTACGCGCACATCGACCTTGCGCGTCTGCGTCGCACCCAGCCGCTCGACCTCGGCATGCTGCAGTACACGCAGCAGCTTGGCCTGCGCCGACAACGGCAGCTCGCCGATTTCGTCGAGCAGCAGGGTGCCGCCGTCGGCGCGCTCAAACCGCCCCGGGCGTGCCGAGTTGGCGCCGGTGAAGGCGCCCTTTTCGGCGCCGAAGAGTTCGCTTTCGATCAGCTCGTGCGGCAGCGCCGCGCAGTTCACGGCGACGAAGGGTTTGTCGCCGCGGGGGCTCATGCGGTGCAGCGCCCGCGCGAAGCGCTCCTTGCCGACGCCCGTTTCGCCCGTCAGCAGCACGCTGACCTGCGTCGGCCCGGCCTTGCGCAGCAGCGCCAGCGCGGCCTCGAAAGCGGGTGAGCGGCCAACCAGCGGCCCGTTTTCATCGGTCGCGTCGAGCTGCGTGCGCAAGGCTTCGACACGCGACTGCAGTTCACCCATCTGCGACAGCATCGACTCGGCGTCGTACTCGCGGGCCATCTCGTCGCCGTCGGGCCATTCGGACTGGAACCGGCCCTCGATGTTGCAGTGGTCGTTGCCGCACGCGCTGCAGGTGATTTCCTTGTACAGCGCGCGGCGGCCGAAAAAGCCACTCGTGTAGCCGGAAGCGTAGCCGAGCAGCATCCAGCACACCGGTTCGGTCTGGCGGCCGAAATGCCGGACATGGGTTTCGACTTCCCAGGAATGGTCCCAGCGGTACAGGCCCAGGTAGTGGCCGTTGTCGAGGTCGAGTTCGAAGCGCTCGGGCGTGACCTGTACCGCGCCTTCGAGCATGTGCAGTTGCGGGCCGACCGCAAAGGCGTCGAAGACCGATGCCTGCGGGCGTACCTGGCGCGCCAGCACGGCGTCGCGCTCGCCAGCCGCGTAGCCCGAACGCAGCAGCAGGCGCCGGGTCTGCTCGCGCCCGATGGTGTCCATCAGCTCGCGCCGCAGTGAGCCGAGCGCCGCG